>JBBRUO010000038.1:0-19114 GCA_038247725.1 Gemmatales bacterium | reverse complement strand
GGGGTTCCCCCGCTCTGGGCGGCGTTGACCGGGGTGCGGGGGGGTTGGGCCCCCCCCCCCCCCGCGGCGGGGGGCGGGGGGGTTTGGGGCCGGGGGGGGGCCGGCCCCCCCGTCGGCGGCGACTTCGAGGCCGACGGCAACACCCAGGACTTCGGCGGGCTTCAGGTCGGCGTCGGGGAACCGCCCGACGACTCCGAACACCTGCCGCCGCTGATCGAGGAACCCACCCGCCGCCGGCGGAAGGCGCGGCTTCAACCGCCGCCGCCGATCCCCGGTTACATGATTCTGGAGGAACTCGGCCGCGGCGGGATGGGAGTCGTGTACCGGGCGCGGCAGGTGAGCCTGAACCGCGTCGTCGCGCTGAAGATGATCCTCGCCGGGGCGCACGCCACGCCGCTGGAGCGGGAGCGGTTCCGCAAGGAGGCCGAGGCCGTCGCCCGCCTGCAACACCCCGGCATCGTGCAAATCTTCGAGATCGGCGAACACGCCGGGCAGCCGTACCTGGCGCTCGAATACGTGGACGGCGGCAGCCTCGCCCAGCACATGACCGCCGGCGACCTGCTGGCGGTGGACACAGCCGTCCGGCTGGTCGTCGAGATCGCCACCGCCGTCCAGTTCGCGCACGAACTCGGCGTCGTCCACCGCGACCTGAAGCCGGCGAACGTGCTGCTGCACGGCGGCCGACTGGACGACCGGGGAGCGGGCGACTCCGGATCGGGGTCCGGCCCGCCGTCCGGTGCGACCCCGCCCCGCCCGAAGGTGACGGACTTCGGCCTCGCCAAGCGGCTGGACGAGTCGGCCGCCGGGGTGACCAAGTCCGGGGCGGTAATGGGCACCCCCAGCTACATCTCGCCGGAGCAGGCGTCGGGCAAGTCCGGCGCGGTGCTGCCGGCGTCGGACGTGTACTCGCTCGGTGCGATCTTGTACGAGTTGCTCGCCGGCCGCCCGCCGTTCAAAGGGGCGACGCCGCTGGAAACCGTCCTCCAGGTGCTCAACGACGACCCGGTGCCGCCCGGCCGCCTGCGGAAGAAACTGCCCCGCGACCTGGAAACCATCTGCCTGAAGTGCCTGAACAAGGACGCCGGCCGGCGGTACCCGTCCGCCGGCGCGCTGTCCGACGACCTGAACCGCTTCCTGAACGGCGAGCCGATCACCGCCCGCCCGCTGTCGTCGGTGTCGCGGGGGCTGAAGTGGGCGCGGCGGCACCCGGCGGCCACCGCCTTCGGGCTGACCGCGCTGCTCGCCGTGGTCACCGTGGTCGCCGTGCTGGGGGTGGCCTACGCCCAGGTGCGGCAGGCGGTGCGGGAGAAGGACGCCGAGGCGGAGACGGCCAAGCGGGAGAAGGAGAACGCCGACACCCAGCGGCAGCGGGCCGAGGACAAGGAGGAGGTGGCGAAGAAACTGGCCGGCGAACGGGCCACCGCCCTCGCCGACCTGGGGCGGAAGGCGGACCAACTGCGGCTCCAGAACGAGCGGAACGAGCGGAACCTGTACGCCCTGTTGCTGACGCGAGTGGCGTCCCTGTGCGAGCGCGACCCGGCCCAGGCGCGGACGCTGCTCGACGAGGGGTGCCCGCCGCACCTCCGCGACTTCACCTGGCGGCACCTGCGGCGGCTGTGCCAGCGGGAAGACCAAGGGTACGACCGGCACGCCGACAAGGTGCTGGCCGTGGCCGTGTCGCCGGACGGCACCCTGGTGGCCACCGCCGACGCCGCCGGGCAGGTGCGGGTGTGGAGTCCGGTCACCAAAGTCACCCACGCGCTGCTCGTCGGGCACGCCGGGGCGGTGAACGGCGTCGCCTTCTCGCCCGACGGCGGCACGGTGGCGACGACGGGAGACGACGGGACGGTGCGCCTGTGGGACCTGCCCGACCCGTTCCTCGCCCTCGTCCGCCAGTCCGCCCTGGTGTTCCCGCAGGCGCAGGCCGAGTGGGTGCCGAAGCTGCCGCTCGAGCTGGCGTACACGCGGACGCTCCGGGCGACGGTCGTCCTGCCGGCATTCGGCCACCGCGGGCGGTGTGTGACGTTCGGGGCGGACGGCCGCACCCTCGCCGCGGGCGGGTCGGAGCGGGCGACGGCCGGCGGCACCGGGCAACCGGACGGCGTCGCGAAAGTGTGGGACGTGGCCGGTCGCGCGGTGAACGAGCCGCTCGGCGCGGCGGTCGGGGCCGCCCTCCCGCACCGGCGGTACGTCGAGGCGCGGGGGGACGGGACCAAACCCGTGAAGCTGGTCCTCACGGTCGCCGACCACCTGCGGCCCGTCGTCTCCCTGGCTCTGAGTCCGGACGGCACCACCCTGGCCACCGGCAGCGAGGACCAGAGCGCCCAACTCACCCCCCTGGCGGGCGGACGCCCGGTGCTGCTGCCGCTCCACCCGGCGGCGGTGTCCGCGGTCGCCTTCTCCCCGGACGGCGACACGCTGGCCACCACCCACAACGGGGAAGACCCGGTCGTCGTCCTGTGGGCGCTCGCCCCGCGGGGGCCGACCGAGCGGGCGCGACTGAACGGCCACACCAAGCACATCTACGCCCTGGCCTACGCCGCCGACGGTCAGACCCTGGCGTCGGGCGGGTTCGACGGCGGCATCCGCCTGTGGGATCCGGACGCCGGGCAAGAGAAGTGCCGGCTGCTGGGCCACGAGCAGGCGATCCGCGGGCTCGCCTTCGCCCCCGATCAGAAGACGCTGGTGTCGGTGTCGAACGACCGCACGGCGCGGGTGTGGCAGGCGGGGGTGCGGCGGTCGGACGCCGCCGCCCTGGACGCCGAGGGTATGACCCCGGTGACGACCGCCGCCGTCAGCCGCACCGGGCGGGTCCTGGTGACGGGCGAGAAGTCCGGCGCGGTGCGGGTGTGGCGGCTGGACACGCTGGCCGGCGACCGGCCGGCGAAGGCGGGGGCGGCGGGCCTCCCGCTCGCGCTGTTCGGCAACGCCGCCGGCACCGCCGGGGAAGTCCGCGCGGTGGCGGTGTCCGCCAGCGGGCACTACGTCGCCGCCGCCGGGGACGACGGCCTGCTCGTCTGGGACACCACCACCGGCACCACGGTGTTCGGCAGCGCGGCGAAGGTACTCACCCCGACGCGGCTGGTGAAGGGCACGCCGGTGTTCGCCCTCGCTTTGGCCCCGGACGGCCACACCCTCGCCGCCGCCGACGCCGACGGGGTGACGCTGTGGGATGTCCGCACCGGCGAGCGGATCGGGGAGCCGGTGGTGACGGGGCCGGGGGTGCGGGCGGTGGCGTTCGCCCCGCCCCAGTGGGGGAACCGCGACGTGGCACTTCTCGCCGTCGGACAGGGGCGGACGGTGCGGCTGTTGGATTTGACCACCGGCAAGACCGCCGACATCGCGGACGCGCACGAGGCCCCGGTGGAGAGCCTCGCCTTCGCCCCCGGCGGCGGCACCCTGGCCACCGGCGGCGAAGGCGGGACGATTCGCGTGTGGGCGGTCGCCTCGGACGCCGCCGGACTCCGCGCCACGCGGCAGGCCGACCCGGCCGGCCACCCCGAGGCCGTCACCGACCTCGTCTTCACCGGCGACGGCAAGAGCCTGCTCAGTTGCGGGCGGGACCGGATGATGATGTCGTGGGACCCGGTGACGGGGCAGGAGCGGGGCACCTTCGCCGGGCACACGGATCGGCTGGTGACGGTGGCCGTCACGCCCCGCGATCTGGCAGTGGTGACGGTCGGCCGGGACGGTTCAGTGCGGAAGTGGCGGGCCGACCCGCGGCCGTTCCGCCTGTTCCCGGCGGCCCCGTGAGGGTCACTTCTTGACGGCGGCCGGAGGTGCAGTCGTGGCGTCGGCCGGTTTCGGCGGGGCGGGCTTGCGGAACAGCGACGACGTGACGATGTAGTACCCGATCATCACCGCCGCCCCGCCCCCGGCGGCGTAGGGCCACAGTTTCGGGAAGGTGGTCAAGACGTACAGGGCGACGCCCAGACCGCCGAGGAACGACACCATGCGGAAGATCCACCCGCCGGCTTCCATCAGGATGCGGTCCCACCGGTCGTGGCGGGTGGCGCTGTACACGAGGCTGACGGCGAGCAGCAGGACGGGCAGGTGGTAATACATGTTCTGGCTGGCGAACGGGGTCACGCGACACCCCCTTTCTCGGTGTCGTCCGACGGCAGGGGGGGCTCGTCGCGGAGGACCGGCCCGGAGAAGGCGTCGTAGATGACCAGGATGTTCAGGATGCCGGCAATGACCGTGAACACCCAGCCCAAGTCCCAGAGTTTGTCGCCGCTCGTCTGCAACTTGTTGATGAACGATTCGGACGGGGCCTGCATGTAGGTGCCGAACCACCGGTGCGGGGTCGGCTTCCACTGGTCGTTCGAGTCCGGGTCGCCTTGCGGCGGGGTCGGCAGCGGCTCGGTGTGCAGGTACTGGATGACCGCCGGCCACGCCGCCGACCCGATGAAGAACTGCGCCACGAACCCCTTGCGGTACGACAGATCCTTGAGCGTGCCGCCGAGTTGGGTGTTGGCGACGGGGACGGTCACGTCCGGCAGGTTGCGGCAGTCGGCCAGCCACACGTTCCGCCACTGGGACAGGTACTGGCCGTAGAAGAACAGCCCGTACAGGCAGACGAAGAACAGCACCCCTTTCCCGATCCGCCCTTGCATCACCTGGCCGAGGCCGGGCACCAAGAAGCTGAGGAAGGCGGCCAACGGGTCGAGCCTGGGCGGTTCGGTCGGCGGGGGCATTCGCACGTCTCGCGGGCGTCGGCGGCATCCGGCCGGGTGGCCGTTGGGGGAAGTATAGGGGCGACCGTCAGTCCGGCCAAGAAACCCACCCCATCCCGCGCGCCACCCACGCCGCTGCCGCCGTCATCAGGATCAGCCCGGTGTACCCGAGCAAGTGCTTGACCGGCGGGCGGGTGAGCCAGTGGCCGAGCGGTCCGCACCAGTCCAGCACCCCCTCCAGGCAGCGATTCAGCACCGCCACCGGGGTGAACAGCCCGACTCCCGACGCCGCCGGCGGGGGTGTCCGCACGGCGGGACCGGCCGACGGGTCAGGGGCCGGGGCGAGGAACGGCACCGATTCGTCCGACGGGGAGCCGTCCGGCCGCGGCGCGTAGGCGGAACGGAACCCGTCCGGCGTGGCCGGGAAGTCCACCCCGCGAAGCGTACCCGTGTCGCCGGGGAGCGGGCCGTCCGGGATCGGGAACGGCAGCAAGTCGGCCATCGACCGGTGTTCGGTCGGCCGGGGGGCGTACTCGGCGGCGGCCTCCGGCTCCGGAGCCAAGGTCAGGAATGACGGGCGGGCTAGCAGCGGCTCCGGCGGCCAACTCATCGGCTCCGGAACCGCATGGGGCGACGGCTCCGGGGGCAGCGGCAACTCGGCCAGCGGCGGCATCACCACCGTTTCCGGTTTGTTCAGCGGCAGCGCCAGCATCCGTTGCAGGAGCGTGTCCAGTTCGTCCAATTGCTGACGGGTCAGGTCGTTCGGGCTGTTCGGGGTGGCCATGGCGCGAGTCCTTTCGGCGGCCGGTGGGACGGATCGTCGAGTGATCGCGGGGAATGCTACGTCAGTCGGGTGTCGGAAAAAAGGCCAACCGCGCCGCCGGGTGTGTGGCAAGCGGGGGAGGGCGACGGTGTCGCCCTCCGAACGTGTGCGAACTCAGGTCGCCGGCGGCGGGGCCGGCGGTTTCGGCGCGGCGGCGGGAGGCGCAGCCGGTGAGGCGGACGGCGGTTTGGCGGCCGGCGGGTCGGCCGGCGGTTTCGGCTTCGGCGCGGCCGGTTTCGGCGACCCCGGCTTGGCCGATCCGGTGCCCGTCCCCTTCGGGGCCAAGAGCGCCATCATCTGCTTGCCTTCCATCCGCGGCGGCGTCTCCACCTTGCAGCAGTCCGCCAGGTCCTCGAGCATCGCGTCCAGGATGCGGCGGCCTTCCTCGATGTGCTGCATCTCCCGGCCGCGGAACTGCACCTTGATCATCACCTTGTCGCCGTGTTCCAGGAACTTCCGCGCGTGCGCGACGCGGGTGTCCACGTCGTGTTCGCCCGTCTTCGGGCGGACGCGGAGTTCCTTCAGCTTCTGCTGGTGCGTCTTGGTGGCCTGCTTCTTGGACTGGGCGTACTTGTGCTTGCCGTAGTCCATGATCTTGCACACCGGCGGCCGCTCCTTGTCCGCCACCTCGACGAGGTCGAGGCCGAGGTCGCGGGCCATCTCTTGGGCCTGGGCGGTGGGCACGATGCCGTGCTGCTCGCCTTCGGCCCCGATCAGGCGGATGGGAGTGATACGGATTTGGTCATTCATGCGGGGGCCGGCCGGGGCGCGGGGCGGGCCGCTACGATCGAACGGAGGGATGCGGGGACTCCTTGGTTGGAACAGAGAGAGTGGCACGCCGGGGCGGTCGGGATCGAGCGCGAGGCGCGGCCGAGTCATTCACACTAACTACATACGATTAACCTCTCCATTCCCCCGCGTCAACGGCCGGTTTGGAAAAATCTCGCCCGAAACGGCGGAGGCCAGCAGTGGAGCGCGGACGCGGCACTGGGGCGGACACCTGTTCGACGGAACCGGCGACCGACTGGGAACCGACATCGGGGGTGGTGTTGGCGGAGAAGCGGCGGGGTGTTGAGATGGGAAACTAGAGAGGTGCCGGCCGGGTTCAGGGACGCTGCCAGCCCCGTTGCCGACCGGCACCTCTACCCACATGATGCGCCAGCCGGCGAAGTTATTGCCCGCCGGCGGGAAAATCTGGTAACTTCTTGATCGGCCCCTCCCCGTGCAGGATTCCCCCATGCTCTCCCGTCGTGAGTTCCTCGCCGCCTCCGCCGCGGCCGCCGCCCTCCCGTCGCTGCTGCCCGCCGCCGACGCCAAGCCGAAGTTCCAGCTCGGTCTCGTCACCTACAACGTGCCCGCGACGTGGGATTTGGCCACCATCCTGAAGACGTGCCAGACCGTCGGCATCGCGGCGGTGGAGTGCCGCACCACCCACAAGCACGGCGTCGAGCCAGGTCTCACGCCCGACCAGCGAAAGGACGTGAAGAAGCAGTTCGCCGACAGCGGCGTCGTCTTCTGGGGCAGCGGCAGCACTTGCGAGTTCCACTCCGACAAGCCGGAGGTGGTGGCGAAGAACATCGAGGACTGCAAGCGGTTCATCGACCTGGTGAAGGACCTCGGCGGCACCGGGGTGAAGGTGCGGCCCAACGGCGTGGCCAAGGGGATGACCGTGGAAGCCGCGTGCGCGCAGATCGGCAAGGCGCTCATCGCGTGCGGGAAGGCGGCGGCCGACGCCGGGGTCGAAATCTGGGTCGAGGTCCACGGCAACCCGACGTCGAAGCCGGCCAACATGCGGGCGATCATGGACGCCTGCGGGCACAAGTCCGTCGGCGTGACGTGGAACAGCAACGCGACCGACCTCATCGACGGCAAGATCGACACCGCCTTCGACCTGCTGAAGCCGTTCATCAAGTCGTGCCACATCACCGACCTGACGCAGGACAAGGCCGGCAAGTACCCGTACCGCGACCTGTTCGCCAAGTTCCGGGCGATGGGGTACGACCGCTACACCCTGTGCGAGATCGGTAAGTCGTACCCGCCGGCCGAGGGGTTGAAGTACCTCACCGAGTACAAGAAACTGTGGGACGAACTGGCCGGTGCCTGAGCGGTCGGATCCAGTGCGAAGGGGGGGACTTGAACCCCCACGGGCTTGCGCCCGCCAGAACCTAAATCTGGTGCGTCTGCCAATTCCGCCACCCTCGCGTGGCGGTTACATTACCGGTTCCCGCCGTCGCCTCCAAGGGCACGTCGCGGGGTGTAGTTCCGCAAGTAATCGAGCAGGTCGTCGGCGAACGTGGTCCGCACCGTGCCCATGCTGATCATTTCCGAAATGGCGTCGGCGTTCGACCACCCGTTGAACTCGATCCGGTACGCGGCCACCAGCGCGCCGGTGCGGTGGATGCCGGCGAAGCAGTGGACGATCACCGGCTTCTTCACGTCCGGGTCGGCCATCAGGTCGATGAACTGCCGCACGTTGGCGTCGCCGCTGATGACGCCGTTGACGGGCGTCCAGTCGGCCTGCGGGAAGCGGACGAAGGCGATGCCGTTCGCGTCGCAGTACGCTTGCTGGGCGTCATCCAGGACCGTGTCCTTGCGGTCGTCGCCGGAGTCGCGGAGTTTCACCACGGTGCCGACGTCGTGTTCGCGGCACACCCGCTCGAACCCGGCCCGGCTCATCTGCCCGCTGCGGAACAGCACCCCGTCGTCCACCACCCGGAAGTTGCGGTACGCCGTGGACACCATCGCCTTATAGCCGAACGGCGCGGCCGCGATCAGCAACAGGACGAGGACGACCAGCGTTCGGCGGAGGTAGCGCATATCTGAATCCGTGAAACCGTTGGCGGTGTCCCGTCGGGGGCGTCGGGGTCCAATCTTGCTGGGCGGCGGGGGAGTCTGGTTTTGTTCGCCCGAAGCGCGAGCGAGGGGCCAACCACCGTCGGGGGCCGGGAGCGACTGGCCACCCATCGCCGCACGCCTCTTGCTGGCGCGACTGGTTTTGTTAGCCCGAAGCGCGAGCGAGGGGCCAACCACCGTCGGGGGCCGGGCGCGACTCGCCACCCATCGCCACACGCCCCTTGCTGGCGCGGCTGGTTTTGTTCGCCCGAAGCGCGAGCGAGGGGCCAACCACCGTCGGGGGCCGGGAGCGACTGGCCACCCATCGCCGTACGCCCCTTGCTGGCGCGGCGGGCGAACAAGCAGAAGCAATCTCCCCTCAACGAGGGGAGGTGGAAAACCCGGCTCGGCCCCGCTCCCCGCACGGCACCGCTTCAGTGGGTTCGTGTATCAAACCGCCAGACCGGGGGCCGGGGCCGTGGCCGACGACTGCTTCAGCCGCAGCCAGCCGAGCCAACTGGCCGACGCGCCGGGGACGGGCGGTTGAAGCTCCGTCGTCGTCGGCCGGAACACCATCAGGATGAGCAGCGGGGCGTACCACAGTACGTACACGCCGCCGCGGTCGGCGTACCAGAACTGGATGCCGATCAGCACCGCCGCCGAGACGGCCACCAGTTGGCCCAGGTTCCGCACCGCCGGCCACACCGTCGATGCGAGGACGAACCCGGCGAAGGCGATGAACACCGGCAGCCGGTACGCCCACAACACACCTGTCCACACACTGTCGGCGGTCGGCACCCGCCACGGCTGCCAGTCGGCGAGTTGGGCCGACTGCCAGATGCCGGCCGTCACCTCGCCGGCCAGGGCCAGCATGACGGCGGTGCCGAGCAGGGACGCCGCGCAGACGACGGCGAACCACAACAGGAATCGCTTGCTGCCGCGGTTGTGGTAGAACTGCACCCAGACGGGCAGCAGCAGCACCGGGAAGAAGGCCGTCCCCGCCGCCGCGCCGAGCAGCCCGCCGGCGACGGCCGGCCGGCGGTAGGCCAGGATCGCGCCGAGCAGCAGGGCCGTCGGCCAGACGTGGTGCGACTGGTCGAACTCGCCCCGCGTCACCGGCAGCAACAGGTACAGCACCGCCGCCGTCGCCCCGCACGCGGCGTCGTTGTAGTGGCGGGCGCAGATGAGGAATAACAGGACCACCACCGCCACCTGACAACTCACCGCCACCCCGACGCTGACCCCGCGGCGGATGTCCGCGGCGGACGTGTCCGGGTTCGCCTGCGACACCACCGCCGTCGCGCTCGCTTCCACGCCCTTCAGCGCTGCCGGCGATTTTCCCAGCTTCTCGTTCGTCCCGGCCGAGTTCTGCACCGCGTCCACGCTCAGGCCGAGTAACAGCGCTGAGCCGAGCCAGATCAGTCCGGCGGTAGCCAGGTTCGGCGTCACGCGGGGCCGCTTCACCGTCGTCACGTCGAACAGGCAGCGGACGAACCAGTACAGCGACGCCAGCAGCAGCCAGCCGTACCCCAGTCGCTTCGCCGCCCCGCCGCCGTCGGTATCGTAGCGGTCGGCGTCCGCCAGCAGCAGGAAGCCGGGGGCGAACAGGAACAGCGCGAACACGTCCAGGTTGCGGAGCATGAGCAGGCGGTTGAACTGGACGAACAGCGCGACCGCGACCGCGAGCGTGGCGTAGAACCACGCGGCCGGGGACGGCAGGTCGAATTGCAGGAACACGGACGGCGGCACGCGGAGTCTCCGACCGCTCCGGACGTGGAGACGGGACAATACACACCCTGTTACTCGGAACCGGCGACGGCGTCAACCCCGGCCACCGCTCGGGGCGAAGGGGGATTTTTTCGGGTTGTCGGGATCGCGCCGGTCGGGATTCGGCGATGGCGAAAATTTCGCGGATGGGTCTTGCGTGCCGATTCAGGGGCAAGTAGAACAGCGGCGAATCCGATCGCCACGTCGGCCGGCGGATCGCACCGGTAGAACCGGTACCGGTTTCTTCCCTATCGTCTCGAGGACCCTCCCGTGCAGGCATTCACTGATTTCATGAGCAAGGACATGGTGTTCTGGCCGCTCGTCGGCGTCGCCGTCCTGCTCATCGTCGTGTTCGTGGTCATCCGGATGCGGGGCGACAAGGACGACGAGTAACCGGTCCGACAACCCCGGCCGACACCCACCCACCCAGCCTCCCGCGGGCCGACGCCGGCTCGCCGCGAGGCGGTTGGCGTGTCACCGCCCGTCGCCGCCGTACTCCCCGCTCGCCGTGTTCAGCCGGACACGGGCCTGATGCCACTGCATCACCGCCGCGATCACGTCCGCTCGCGCCCGCAGCGCTTCAATCTCGGCGAGCTGTTCCAGGATCGCGCCTCGTGCCTGCTTCTTCTCGTCTTCGGCCTTGGCGATCAACTGCTCGGCCCGCCACCGCGCCAGTCCGACCTGCCGGGACTGCTCGCGGACCGACGCCACCGCCGCCCGCACCTCGTCGGCTACGCCCCGCTCCTTCTCCTCGATGACCGCCCACAACTGCCGCTTTCGCGCTTCGACCTCTGCCACCAGAACCGCGTCCAGCGCCGCGACCGACGCGGCGATGCGGCGCTCGGTCAGGCGGCGGACGAGCGGCAGAGGCGGCGGCGCGGCCCCGACCAGGCCGGCCAGTCCGGGCAGCGCGCGGACGTACTCGCGGACGACCGGCAGGGTGTCGGTGGACAGCCGGAGGTAGACGGTGCGAAGGGCTTGCAGGTCGCCCCGCCGCGCCAACGCCCGCGCGACCGCCTCGTCCACGACCGGGGTCGGGGCGGACAGGCCGAAGTCGCCCGACGGCAGCAACCGGTCTGCCGACGAGCCGGGCAGTCCCAGCCGCCGCTTCAGGTCCACGTCGAGCAGTTTCGCGCCGAGGTCGGCCTGCCCCAGCACGCCGAGCAATCCGGCCCGCTGGCGGTCCAACTCCTCCGGCTCGACGGGCACCTTCGCCCCTTTCGCCTTCGCGTCCCGGACGGCGGCCTTCAACTGGTCCATGAGGACGACCGACTGCCGCAGGATGTCGCCCCGCCCCTCGGCGTCGGCCAGTTGAAAGTAGGCGATCAGCGCCTCGGAGGCGGAGCGGTTGCGGGCTTCGGCGGCGGCCAGCGCGCGGACGTCCGCCGTCAGCGAGTCGTCACACGCCCCCGGTCCGGAGGTCAGTGGCTCACCGTTGCGGTCGGTCAGGACCGCACGGGGCACCCCGCCTTCGGTACGGAGGAGGGTCGCCGTCAGCGCCCGCTCGGCGGCGACGCGGGCCACCTCGGCCTCGGCGATGCCGCGGGGCGGCGGGCGGACCCCTCCGGCGTCCGAGCCGGGTTCGACCAGTGGCAGGGTTTTGTAATCGGGCTCGATGCCGGTGGGACGGGCGACGGCCGGTTCGGCGACGGGCGGGAGGGCCGGCACCGGCGTCGGCGGCGACAGCCGCACCTCCGGCCCGCGACACCCGGCGGCGGCCGCCAGTGCGAGGAGAAGTCCGAAAAGAGGGGGTGGCCGCCGCATCGGGGTATCTCGGGGGTCGGCGTGGTCGCGGTTGTATCGGCAAGACCACCTGACGGGGTTGAGCCGAACGGGCGGCGACCGTGCGGAATGGCTGCCGCTCTCGTCCCGCGCCCGTCTTTCCGCCGACTCCGGTTCGCCCTCGCGGGGACGGTGCGTAGAATCTCCTGAATGAACACGCGCACCACCGATACCGACCCGGCGTATGACCCGGACCCGTCGCTCACCTTCTGGGGGGCGGCGGCGTCCGTCAGCGGGTCGATGCACCTGATCGAGGCGAACGGGCGGCAACTCCTGCTCGACTGCGGCCTGTATCAGGGGCGGCGGGAGGAGGCCCGCCGGCGGAACAGCCACTTCCCGTTCCACCCGGAAGACCTGGACGGCGTCGTCATCAGTCACGCCCACATCGACCACTGCGGCAATTTGCCGACGCTGGTGCGGGCCGGATATCGCGGGCCGGTGTACGTCACCCCGCCGACGCACGACCTGCTGAAGGTGATGCTGAACGACTCGGCCAAGATTCAGGAGGAGGACGCCGGGCACATCAACATCGCTCGCAACTACGCCGAGCCGCTGGTGCAGCCGCTGTACACGTTCGCCGACGTGGAGCGGGCGTTCCGGCAACTGGTGACGGTGCCCTACGGGAAGGAAATGGACACCGGCAACGGGGTGCGGTTCCGGTTCATCGAGGCCGGGCACGTCCTCGGCTCGGCCGCCGTCCACGTCCGCATGGACGGCCCCGACCGCACCCGCACCTTGACGTTCACCGGCGACCTCGGCCGCCGCGGGGTGCCGCTGCTGAAGCCGGCCGATGACATCCCGCCGGCCGACCTGCTGGTGTGCGAGAGCACCTACGGCAACCGCCAACACGTCCCGCTCGACGCCACCATCGAGAAGCTGTACGCCACCGTGAACGAGACGATGGCACGCGGCGGGAAGGCGCTCATCCCGGCGTTCAGTCTCGGCCGCACGCAACTCATCATCCACTTCCTGCAAGTCGGTATGCGAACCGGGAAGATTCCGAAGGTGCCGGTGTTCGTGGACAGCCCGCTGGCGGCGGACGTGGCCGAGGTGTACCGCTCGCACCCGAACAACCTGGACCCGGAAGTCGCGCAGGCCGTCCGCGAGGGGCACGGGGTACTCGGCGGGGACGGCGTGAAGTACACCCGTTCCTTCGAGGAGAGTACCGTCCTCAGCACCCGGCCGGGGCCGTGCATCGTCATCGCGTCGAGCGGCATGTGCGACGCCGGGCGGATTGTCTCGCACCTGAAGCAGGTGGTGGACGACCCCCGCTGCACCGTCATCCTCGTCAGCTACCAGGCGCAGGGCACCACCGGGCGACGGCTGATGGAGCCGAAGCCGACGGTGTTCTTCCAGGGGAAGGAGTGGAACAAGTGGGTGAACGTGGTTCACCTGGAGGGGTTCAGCGGGCACGCCGACAAGGACGACTTCATCGCCTACCTGACCCCGCTGGCCGGGAAAGTCGGAGCGGTGCGGCTGATCCACGGCGAGCGGGAGCAGTCCGAGGCGCTGGCCGAGACCCTTCGCGGCATCGGCTTCACCGACGTCGCCGTGCCGCAGCCGGGCGACCGGGTGAGCGTGGGGTGAGGCGGCACTACTCCGCGAAGAAGTGGGCGACCGGCACGGCCCACCCCGGCAGCACGTCCGGCACGGCGAGGGTGTCCGCTTCCTCAAACAATTGCTGCCGGCGGGCGGGACGGAACACCGTGGCCGACCGCGTCTCGTCGTCGAACACGATCACGGCGAGAACGTCGTTGGCTAAGTATTCCCCGACCTTCCGGTAGATTTCCGCCCACGTGTCCGACGGCGACTTCACCTCGACGACGAGTTCCGGCGACACGTCCACCAGCCCGCGCGGGAACCGCCCCCGTGGGACGCGGGCGTAGCTGAAGAAGCAGACGTCCGCACCGCGGACCTTCTCCGGATCGGCCGGCGTGGGCACGCGGACGAAGGAGTCATTCGTCGTCACGTGACCGAGGCCGTTGGCGAGGACGTGCTGGGTCACATAGAACGAGGCCCAGTTGCACACGACCCCGTGAAACTGGAACGGCATCGGCGGCTCCACGACCTTTCCGAAAAGGAATTCGACCCGCTTCCCAGCGTACTGCTCCGCGAACTCCTCGGCCGTCATCCGCGGCCGGGCCGCGAGTGGGGTGAGTCCGGCGCTCATGGTCCACCTCCCATCGGGTTCAGTCCCGGCATTCTAGCAGTCGATTCCCCCCGTCA
Source organism: Gemmatales bacterium (assembly GCA_038247725.1). Taxonomy (GTDB): domain Bacteria; phylum Planctomycetota; class Planctomycetia; order Gemmatales; family Gemmataceae; genus JALHQU01. The sequence continues at coordinate 5,008 of JBBRUO010000038.1, read as the reverse complement.
CCACAGGCCCAGTGGCCGGGTATGCTATTCACATCCACTCCTCCCACCGGACACCGCCAATGACCCGCTCCGCCTTCTTCGTCGCGCTCCTCGCGGCATTCGCGTCGCCCACGCTCCGCGCCGCCGACCCGCCGAAGCCGAACGTGCTGCTCTTCCTCGCCGACGACATGGGGTTCTCCGACCTCGGCTGCTACGGCGGCGAGATCGACACCCCCAACCTCGACGGGCTGGCGAAGAACGGCCTGCGGTTCACCAACTTCTACAACACCGCCCGCTGCTGGCCGACCCGCGGGGCCATCATGACCGGGTATTACGCCCAGCAGGTGCGGCGGGACGCCATCCCCGGCGTGACGAGTGGCGGGCAAGGAGTCCGGCCGGAGTGGGCCAAGCTGCTGCCCGAACTGTTGAAGGCGCACGGCTACCACTCGTACCACTCCGGCAAGTGGCACATCGACGGCCAGCCGCTCAAGAACGGGTTCGAGCGGTCGTACAGCCTGAACGACCACGACCGGCACTTCGCCCCGAAGAACCACACCCTCGACGACAAGAAGTTGCCGCCGACCGACCCGAAGGCCGGCTACTACTCCAGTACCGCCATCGCCGACTACGCCATCGGCCACCTGACCGACCACTTGGCGAAACACCCCGACGCGCCGTTCTTCGAGTTCGTCGCCTTCACCGCCCCGCACTTCCCGGTGCAGGCCCCGCCCGAAGACGTGGCCAAGTACAAGAAGAAGTACCTGGCCGGGTGGGACGCCCTCCGCGACGAGCGGTGGAAGCGGATGGCCCCGCTGAAGTTCGGCGACACCCTGCCGCCCATCGAGCGCGACCTCGGCCCGCCCTACGCCTTCCCGGACGCGATCAAGAAACTCGGCCCGAACGAGCTGACCCGGCCGGTCGAGTGGAAGGGGCTGACGGCCGAGCAGAAGGAGTTCCAGGCGTGCAAGATGGCCGTCCACGCGGCGATGGTGGACCGCATGGACCGCGAGATCGGTCGCGTCCTCGCCGTGCTGAAGAAGGCCGGCCAACTCGACAACACGCTGGTGATGTTCCTGTCCGACAACGGCGCGAGCGCGGAGATCATGGTCCGCGGGGACGGCCACGACCCGCACGCCGAGTGCGGCACCGGGGCCACCTTCCTGAGCATCGGGCCGGGCTGGTCGAGCCTGTGCAACACCCCGTTCCGCCGGCACAAGACGTGGGTTCACGAGGGCGGCACCCACACCTCGTTCGTGGTTCACTGGCCGAAGGGCATCGCCGCGAAGGGGGAGTTGCGGGCCACCCCGAGCCACGTCGTGGATGTGGTGCCGACGGTGCTGGAGTTGGCCGGCGCGAACCCGGCGAAGGTGGCCGCGGAGTTGAACGCCCCGGCTCCGTCCGGGAAAAGCCTCGTGCCGGTGTTCGCCAAGGACGGTCCTGTGACTCGCGATACCATCTGGTGGCTGCACGAAGGTCACCGCGCCCTGCGGGTCGGCGACTGGAAGATCGTCTCCGCGAAGGGCGACGACTGGGAACTGTACGACCTCAACACCGACCCGACCGAGGCGAAGAATCTGGCCAGTGCCCAGCCGGAGAAGGTGAAGGAACTCGCCGCCCGCTGGCAGAAGGAGTTCGACGAGTACGCGGCCACGGCGAAGAAGGACGCCCCGCCCGCACCGCCGAAGAAGAAGAAGTGACGTGCGGTCCCACGGCGGGTGCGATGTGGCGGCCTCACCCGCCGCACCGCTTCCGCAACCGTGCCTCCAGGTCCGCCGGCAGCGGCGGCTCGCACGTCGGCAGCGCGCGGGTGACGGTGATCGTCGCCCGGCAGGCGGCCACCAGCCCGCCGCAGTGTGGGCAGATTCCGAGGTGAATCTCGACCTCCGCCCGGACGTGCAGTTCCACCTCGTCGTTCAAGATGTCGTTCAGCAGCGCGGTCAGGTCGTCGCAGGTGAGCGGGGTCATCGGTCGTCCCCCTCGGGGTGGTCGAAGTGCGGGGCGAGCAACTCCCGCATCCGCAGGCGGGCGCGGTGCAGCCGGCTCTTCACCGCCGACAAGCTCAAGCCCAACACGTCGGCGATCTCCGTGTTCGCCAGCCCTTCCACGTCGGCCAGCACGAACACGTCTCGGAACTGGTCCGACAGCCGGGCGACGGCCTTCTCGATCACCGCCCGCTGCTCCGCCGCGAGGACCACGTCGGCGGTCGTGTGGTGGGCCTTCGGGCGGCTCAGCCGCACCGCGCCGGGCGGGTCGGCCGGGCCGGAGTCGAAGACGGAATCGTCGCCGGTGGCGGTCTCATGCCTGGCGCGGGAGGCCCGCTTCTCGCGGTGCGCCAGGGCGGCGTTCACCGTCACCCGGTGCAGCCACGTCGGCAGGGACGAGTCGCCGCGGAAGGTGTGCAACTTCCGCACGACTTGCATCAGCACTTCGCCGGTCACGTCCTCGGCGTCGGCGTCGTTGTTCAGCATCCGCCGCGCGAGGTGATAGATGCGCGGCGCATACTCACGGAACACCACTTCGGGCGTCGGCGGGGGTTCAGTGGCGAGCGCCGTCGGGCTGCCGTCGGTGGACATTCCGGCCCCTTCCGGTGAGCGGGGGTGACTCTCTAGCATAGCCCGACCGGACACCAGGAGAGTCGAATGTCGATCCACGCCCTGCTCTTTGATTTCGACGGCACGTTGGCGGACAGCTTCGCCGCCATCATCGCCAGTAGCAACCACGTCCGCGAAAGTTTCGGCCTGCCGCCGCTGCCGGACGCCGACATTCGCCGGCTGGTCGGGCACGGGTTGCCGGCGCTTCTGGCCGACGTGTGCCCCGGCTGCGACATCGACGAGGCGGTTCGCCGGTATCGGGAACACCACGCCGCGACGATGCTGTCCGGCACGAAACTGATGCCGGGCGTTCTCGACACCGTGGCCGAACTCCGCCGCCGGGGACTGCCCCTGGGGGTGTGCAGCAACAAGGCGGTGGCGTTCACCCGCCAACTGATAACGGCGCTCGGGTTGGGCGACCATATGACTGCCGTGTTGGGGCCGGAGGATGTCGGCGGGAAGCCCAAGCCGGACCCCGCCATGTTGTTGGAGGGGTGCCGGCGGCTTTCGGTTTCGGCCGAATCGACGATTTACGTCGGGGATATGTCGGTGGACGTGTTGGCGGGCAAAGCGGCCGGCATCCCGGTGTGGCTGGTCCATGTCGGCATGGCCGGTTCGGACGACCCGACCGCCCTCGGCCCCGCGCGCGTGCTGACGGATTTCGGGGAGATTCTGAAGTGGGTGTGAGGGGGAAGGCACCCGCTACGGATAGCCCACCATCGCCACCCACTGGTTTCCTGACAGGATGAACGTTTTCTCGTTGACGGCCCCGAACTCGCCGGCGATACTGCCGGTGCATACTGCGGCCTAACAACCGTAGAATCCTGTGTTCGGCGGCAGTGGGGTGACTTAATGGCGAAGGGTTCGCAGTACGAGAGCCAAGTCGCGGACGCCGTCGAGGCGGAACTCGCGGCAGGCAACTACGGCATCGACCCTGAGTGTGCCGTCGTCCACCGCAAGCCCAAATACTTCTCCCGCGACCGCAACAAGGACATTGTGTTCGACGTGTCGGTTGAGGTGAGCCGCAAGGGCGGCGTCACGCCATACTGGGTATGGGTCTGGGAGTGCAAGAACTACACCCACTCCGTCCCGGTCGATGACATTGAGGAGTTCCACGCCAAGCTGTCACAGATCGGTGCCGACCGCAGCAAAGGCACCATGATAACCCCTCTCGGGTTCGACTCAGGTGCGGTCGAGTTCGCCAAGTCCAAGGGCATTGGGCTGTGGCGGTTCGTGCCGCCCGGCAACTTGGTGCTTATCATGGAGGACGGTCGTGGCGCGGCCGACGCCGACATCCTCCGCGGGCTGACGACCCCCGATACGACAAAGTTTCGGCACTGCGGCTATTTCTACGGATTGACCACGAGTGGGCAGTTCACGACGGACGAGGCGGAGCTGCGCCGTGCAGAGTTCGGGGACGTGCAGCAGGTAGCGCCTTCCCAGGAACTTACTTGGTAGCAGATGACGGTTGAGGGTTTTCCCCCTGGTTTCGCCAGGGGTTTCGCATTTCTCGGCAGACGCTGGCTGCCCCATCGCCCCGTGGGCTTCTCACACCGTTCTCACCGAAAGGGCGGCCCGACGGCGCGGTATATTGGCAGACCGTGGCGGGATCGCTGATGGCGTTCGCGCGGAGCTTGAGAAACAACCACCCACGAGGGACCGACATGACGCGCCCGAACTTTAAACTCTTGACCTCGCTTCTGGGTGGGGTGCTGCTCGCCGCGACTCTCGCCACCGCGTCGGCCTCCGCCCAGAGTTCCTCCTCGCGGTCGTCTCCGACGCCCCCGCCGCCGACGGTCACCACCGGCCCCACCATCGTCATCGTCGGGGAAGAGGCAGCCCCGCCGCCGCCCACCTCCAGCCGCTCCCGACGGAGCCGGTCGAGCGGCCGCAGCGACGCGGCGCTGGAACTGGTGTGGGGGAAACTGGGGGCGGGCAACGCCGACACCATCGACGTGAACAGCAACCCGCGACTGCGACTGTTGCTGCCGAGCCTCGGCATTTACGTCCCCCGCGACGGCATCCTCCGCAAGCCCCGCAACATGATCGCCGCCAGTTCGACCCCGAGCGGGTCGTCGCAACCGCCGGCCGTCGGGCCGTTCATCATGACCACCGACGGCGGGTACCTGCTACCGGACGAGACTGCCGTCGGCGACGGCCCGACCATCGTCTACCTGTCCGGCGACACCTCGACATCGGTGACGACCGGCTCGACTCAGTCCTCTTCGAGATCGAGCCGGGACTCGCGGGATTCCCGCGACAGCCGCTATGCCAGTTACCGTCCGTCCGACTCGTCTCAGACGGTGGCGTCGTCGGCCCCCCCCCAAGACGGGGCCGGCCCGGGGGGGCAGGCGGGGGGGTGACCGCCCCAACAGGTGGCCGCAGGGGGGCCCCCCCTCGGGCCGGTTGAACGGCCCGGACAGGGGGGGCCGTGGTTG
>JBBRUO010000037.1:0-19139 GCA_038247725.1 Gemmatales bacterium | reverse complement strand
GCCGTGCGGCAGCCGGGTGATCGCCTCCCCAGTGTGGAAAACACACGGCTCGGCGAGTGGCGACTCCGACACCCCGTCCGCCCCTCGGAAACAATTCCATCCGCCACATGACAGCGAGGTAAACCTCTCACTGCCGAACGCCAAACAGCCGGGGAGTGGAAATCGACCGTTCCCGCCGGCGCGCGGCGAAAATCTGACCTACGCTTGCTCACTCGGCCGACGCCGGTGACCGACCGATCGGGATCCCCCCATGTCGGTGACGCATTCCCCTGAGCCGGTGGCGGAAGCCGCCTACCACAAACGGCCCGGCGCGGAGCCGTTGCCCGGTTACGTCCTGCTCGAACCGCTCGGCCGCGGCGGGTACGGCGAGGTGTGGAAGTGCGAGGCCCCCGGCGGCCTGCTGAAGGCCATCAAGTTCGTCGCCAGCGGCGACGGCCAGACCCGCGACGAATCCCTCCTCCGCCAGGAGTACGAGGCGTTCCAGCAGGTGAAGGCCATCCGCCACCCGTTCCTGCTGTGCCTGGAGCGGGTCGAGCTGGTGGACGGCGAGCTGGTGATGGTGATGGGGCTGGCCGACCGGCACATCGGCGACCGGTTCAACGAGTGCCTCACCCAGGGCCTCCCCGGCATCCCCCGCGACGAGTTGCTCGGCTACCTGCGGGAGGCGGCCGAGGCGCTGGACGTGATCGGCGTGCAGTATGGCTTGCAACACCTGGACGTGAAACCGGCCAACCTGTTCCTCACCGCCGGCCACCTGCAAGTCGGCGACTACGGTCTCGTCAGCAAGTTGGACGGCGGCACCGAGGGCGACAAGAACCGCGGTCTGACGCCGAAGTACGCCGCCCCGGAAGTCCTCCGCGGCCACGTCCACACTCGCTCCGACCAGTACAGCCTCGCCCTCGTCTACTGCGAGCTGCGGACCGGCGCGTTCCCGTTCACCGGCCGCTCCGCCCAGCAGATGATGATGCAGCACGTGTCGGTGCCGCCGGACCTGTCCGCGCTGGCGGAGGCGGAGCGGCGGCCGGTCGGGGTGGCGCTGGCGAAGACCCCGGACGACCGGTACCCGTCGTGCCGCGACTTCATTGACGCGGTCGCCCGCACCCGCGCCTCCTCCTCCCGCCTGTCTACCATCAGCACCCTCGGCCCCCGCCCGACCGCCTCCGGCGGGATCGCCGCGCCGACACCCCGGCCGATGCCGCCGCTGACCAACCCGCCGACCCTGCGGCCGTTCGCCAACGACTCCACGAAGCAGGTGTCGGGGACATCCCCATTCGGCCCCCCGCGCCTGGTCGGGGTGAGCCGGCCGTTCTCGCCCAGTGGCGTGCGGGCGGCGCACGTCGCCTCCCCGCTCATCGCCGACGACGACTGCATCCCGCTCGTCGCCGCCGCCCCCCCGGCCGGGGTACTGCTGACCAAAATCCTCCCCGTTCACGCGGTCGCCCAGTTGCGGGGGGAACCGGCTCCGGCCCCGCTCGTGACCTCCGACCAGGTGGCGGACGCCGCCCTCGCCGCCGCCGGCTTCGACCCCGACATCCACGTCCCGCCAGACACCGTCCAGCGGGACGCGGACGGCGGCTGGGCGTGCCAGTTCGCCTCGACCATCGATTTCCGGATGGCCATGATGAAGTTGGCCGTCGTGCGGGAGGAGTTTCGGCTGGCGACCGCGGAGGTGGTGTCCGAGCGGCAGGTCGTGTTCCGCGAGTTGGCCCCGGCGACCGGGCTGTTCGGGTTCGGCAAGAAGGTGCCGTGCGGGTTCGAAGTGGCCGTCGTATTCCTGGAGCCGGGCGGGCGGGAGCCGGCCGTCCGCGTCCGCGGCACCCTGTTCGGGAAGCCGCCGCCGGAGTTCGTCCGGATGGCGGAGGTGGCCGTGGTGCGAATCCTGGACGCGATCCGCAAGCAGTTGTGCAACGTCGCCGAGCGGCGGCGGCGGCACGCCCGCGTCCCGGCCGACTTCCCGCTGTCGCTGTTCCCGCTGCACTCCGACGGGCGGGTGGACGCCCCCGTCGCCGCCCGCGCGGTGAACGTGTCGGCCGGCGGGCTGGCCCTGCGGGCGGTCCACTTCCCGCCGTGCCGCTACCTGTTCGTGGCGTTCGAGACCGTCCCCGGCGTCGAGGACGTGGCGGTCCTCGTCACGACCATCCGCCGGAAAGAGTTGGCCGACGGGGTCTTTCTTACCGGCAGCTACCGGCTCGAAGAATAGTGAACCGTTCGGCCGGAGGGTGGCGAGGGCGGGTCTACTCCTCGACCCGGAACAGCCATCGTTGGGAAGCACGGCAAGCCGTGTGCGAGGGCGACGCAACATCGCCCCTCTGCCGAAACGGAACGCTAAACCCGACCCAAATCCACCATCCATCCGAACGTGGGGAAAGTGTATCTCGGCGCACCTGGCCCGCCAAGTCCGTGGGTGGCCGGCACCGGCATCACTTCTCCGGCACGCACAGACAGGACGAGTGGAGTTTGGTGTCGACGTTCGCCCACTGCAGAACCGCGCGACCGATGTGCCCGACGGGTGCCAGCCTTTCCCATCCCGCCGACACTACATGACGAACAACCGGTATGACTGCAAACAGCCGAAGGGGCGGGATGGCCACTGACACCGGACCGCTGCCGATCTCGCGACACGGCGGGGCCGTTCTCATTTCGCCACCCTGCTTCAGTCAATCTTGTCCCTGTTTGGCCGGAGGCAATTCACACTCAACTGGGTCTGGCAAATCTTTCTGGCGCTTCGGGTGGCGGTGGGTCAGACTGGGTGCATCCCCGCGCCCCCGTTGGAGTTGCCGCCGATAGAACCGATGCCCCCGTTCGACCGCGCCGCCTACGTCGCCGCCCTGCGTGTCCAGGTCGAGGCGGTCCTCGGCCAGGTGGCCGACGCCATCAGCACGGCCCCCGACGGACACGTCATCGCCGCCAGCGAGATGACCGTCTCCACCTGGGAGGTGGCGGGGTGATGGCCCCGACGGTGACCGCGAGCGAGAAAGCGAAGCGTCGGGCGACGGTGACGGATCGGATTGTTGGACGCCGTGAACGCCGCCATTCCCGATCCGCGGAACCCACTCGTCATCACCCACCCCCAACGCACCCTCCTGGCCCAATGCGTCTTGGGCATCGCCTGTGGCGACGAAGATCTCAACGACCACCAACGCCTCCGCGACAATCCCCGACTGACGGGACGCCGAGCTGAATAAATCCGGATCTCATGTCAATTGTCCCACGCCGTTTTCATGCCTCTGGTAGACCGGCCGCGTTAGTCGGTTCCAATCTGGAGGAGCAGTCATGTCAGTCTGGAATCGTCTGTTCGGTGCGTCAGAGCCGTCGCGGTCGGAACGCTCGCCTGCGTCGAACCCGTTGCGAGTCGAGTCGCTGGAAGCGCGTGAGGTGCCGGCTCTGCTCGTGGGTGGGTGGGGCGAGTCCTCGTATCAGTCCGCGTTCGAGGGGAGGTCCAGTTCAAGCAGGTTGAACCACGAGGCGTAGTCCTGCATCGTGGTCGCGTCCGCCACCCGGTCGGGGAACGCGGCCTCCAACTCCGCCCGCAGCCGGGCGCGGTCGCTCCGCAGCACCTTCGCCACTCGCTCGCCCCACCGCTGGAGGTGCCGCTCTTCGTACTGGTCGAGGACTTTCCGCTCCACGCCCCAGGCGGGAGGCGCGAGGGCGGCCAGGCTCAGGATTAACAGGAGGATGGGGCCGCGACGCGAGCGGGGCGGGTGGGCATGACGAACCTGAGCGGTCACGCAATGGGGCACGCGATCCCAGGTACGCCGACGGCTCGGACGGCGAACGAACGAGTCGTTGCGAGTCGCGGAGAGGTCGGGATCGTGAAGCTGGAAGCGGGTGTCGGTGGGACCGGCTGGGGACCGGATTCGGCGGGTATTACTGAGGAAAGTCTACCCGCACGATCCCCACCCGGTCCAGAGCTTTCCGCCTTTCCGCCGGAAAACCGGACACGTCCTCACTCCCGGCACAGCCGGTGCCGGGGCCGCCGGCGACGCGGCTCCGACACCGACCCCGTCCGTGTCTTGGCGGCGGAGGGTTGACACCGCCAGATGTGTATCATGACACAGGAACCGGCGGAATTGTACCACCATGACAACCACCCGTGAGCCAGTCCGGATGTCAGGTGAGCGGGGCGGTGACGGTGGTGCTGGACAACGCCCGGTCCCAGCGGTGCGCGGCGGTGATGGCGGGGGCGACGCAGCTGACGATCACGCTCCTGTTCCTGCCGTCGTACTGGCCGAACCTCAATCTGATCGAGAGGCTGTGGAAGTTCACGAAGAAGAAGGCGTTGCGGGCGGCCATCGACGACTGCCTGGACCGCATCGGGACGGATCACCAAGACTCTCTCGCTACGCTCATGACGCTCAACTTCCAGACCTTGGACAACGCCTCATTCCTGGCCGTGTCAGGTATAACAGCCTTCCCGGGAGCCGACCGTGACGCCACCCACTCCCGCCCACCTGAGCCGCCGACTCGCCGCCGCGCTCGCGGCCGTGATGATTGCCGCCCCGGCCGTGGGCCAGCCTCCGGCCGCCCAAGACCCGGAGCCACCGGCCAAGGCGGACATCCCGGAGCCGCCGGCTCCGAAGGTCGATGTCGATCCCCTGGCCGAGGACAAGGACATCGCGGGGCGGCTGACCCGCATCCTCACGGCGACCGGCTGGTACGCCGACCCGACGGTGCGGGTCGAGGAGGGAGTCGTTTTCCTCCGCGGCCGGACGGACACCGAGCGGCGGCGGACGTGGGCCGGGGATCTCGCCCGGAACACCCAGGACGTGGTCGCCGTCGTCAACCGGATCGAGGTGGCCGACCCGCCGGTGTGGGACTTCGCCCCGGCGTGGGCCGGCGTCGTCGCCCTGTGGCGGGACTGCGTGCGGGGGCTGCCGTGGCTGGTGTTCGCCGTTCTCACCCTCGTCGTCGCCTGGGTGGCGGCCCGGCTCACGGTCCGGGCCGCCCAGTGGGGGCTGAGTCGGCAGATGCCTAACGGCCTGCTGCGGCGGGTGGCGGCCCGCGGCCTCGGCCTGCTCGTGTTCCTGATCGGCCTGTACGTGGTCCTCCAGGTGGCCGGGCTGACCCGGCTGGCCCTGACCGTGCTCGGCGGGACCGGGGTGCTCGGCATCGTCCTCGGCATCGCCTTCCGGGACATCTCCGAGAACTTCCTGGCCAGCCTGTTCCTGAGCGTCCAGAACCCGTTCCGCACCGGCGACCTGATCGAGGTCGGCGGGGTGACGGGGTTCGTCCAGCGGACGACCATCCGATCTACGGTGCTGATGACCCTGGACGGCAACCACATTCAGGTGCCGAACGCCACCGTGTACAAGAGCGTGATCCGTAACTTCACCAGCAACCCGAACCGCCGGGAGCAGTTCGAGGTCGGGGTCGGGTACGACGTGCCGATCGCCACCGCCCAGGAGACGGCCCTGCGGGTGCTGGCCGAACACCCGGCCGTCCTCAAAGACCCCGAGCCGTGGGTGCTGGTGAGTTCGCTCGGCAAGGCGACGGTGAACCTCACGGTCTACTTCTGGCTGGACACGACCCAGCACAGTTGGCTGAAGGTGCGGTCGTCGGTCATCCGGCTGGTCAAGCGGGCGTTCCAGGAGGCCGGCGTGCCCATGCCCGATGAGGCCCGGGAGGTGCTGTTCCCGCACGGGGTGACGGTCCGCCTCGTCCGGGACGCCGGCCGGGGGGGCACCGACTCGGCCGCCAGGGGGGGCGACGTGCGGGCCGGCGGAGAGTCGGGTGCGACGGCCACCGCCGCCGAAGGCGGGCTGTCCAGCGAGGCGGGGCAAATCCGGGAGTTGGCCCGCCAAGCCCGCTCACCGGAGGAAGGGGAGAACCTGTTGAAGCCCGCCGAACCACCCCAGGGGACTGACGACAGGCAACGGGCCAACGGGCCGACAGCCGGCTGAGGGACAGCCCGTACACGGCCAGCAGCAGCCCGCCCTCGAACCGGCTGATCCGGCGGCCGGTGAACATGAGCGGGAACAGCCCAGGGTCACGCCGATCATCCACCAGTTGTCCCCGGTTGCGATCTCCGGGCGATGGGCAGGGGTGCGATCAGGGCGTTCAGCCCGAGTACCGTCAGGACGTTGAACGGATTCGACCCGATCACGTTCGCGATGGCCACGTCGTCCCGCCCCCGGACGTTCGATTCGACCGAGGTGACGATCTCGGGTAGACCGGGGCGGGTGGGCGCGATCCGCGACTCCGGAAAACAGGCCGACAGGGATGACATGAATTTCAACACGTGCCATCCATGTCCGACGGCCCGACCAGAATCACCACGGTCAACGGCTTGTCGATAGCAGATGTCGTGGCGAAAAGCAGAATAATCGTGCAATCGACTAACGGCGAGAAGAATCCGCCGACAGTATTAGGCCCTGCCGCTACCGCTGGGAGTGGGGTGAGTGGGCCGACTGTTGGCGGGAGCGGGCATCAGGCCAGAAACAGCTTGATCGGCCCGGTCTGGTCGATGCCGAACCGGGCCAGGCCGGGGTCGGGGTCGCCGTAGTGCTTGACCGGGTTGCCGGATGCGTTCAGGAGCGTGGTGTACCAGTTCCCGAGCGTCTTGTGACCGGCCTCGCCGTAGCCCGGCAGGCGGATGTACCGGCCGCGGATGTTCAGCTTCGCATTCCTGCCCGACAGCACGACGAACGGGTACTCGGTGCCGTGGGAGTGGTGGGTCTCGCCGTTGTCCGGGAAGTAGAAGATCATGGTGTTGTCGAACACCGTGCCGTCGCCCTCGGGCACCTTCTTGAGCCGCGCCGCGATGGCGTCGAGCAGCGTCATATGGTGGCGACGGAGGGCGAAGCGGATCTCTTCGGCCGTCAACTTGCCGACCGCCTTGCCGTGGCCCACGTCGTGCAGGTTCACCTTCTCGCCTTCCAGACCCGGCAGCCCGGTGTACTCGTGGCCGAGTTCGTCCACGGTGAACGCGACCACGTTCGTCAGCCCCGAGATTAACGCCGCCAGGAGCACCTCGACGTGCCCCCGCTGGCGGTCGGCGGTCGTCATCTCTTCGGCGAGGTACTTGGCGTCGAGCTTCGGCACATGCGGGCGGATGGCGTCGGCCATCGCGTCCACCTTGCGGTCCCGCTCGCGGACGGTCTCGAGCGAGTCGGCGTAGCTCTGTACTTTCGCCCGCTCCGTACCGGATACGGCCTCGGCCCGCTGGCCTTCCCGGCGGGCGGCGAACTCCAGCACACTCCGCTCGAGTTGCGACTGAACCTGAACGCTCCTGTTGGTCGAGACCGATTTGAACAGCTCTTGCAGGGCCACTTTCGGCGAGCCGAAGGCGTAGTTCGGCTGCTGCGGGCCGCGGGCCGAGAACCCGGTGGCGATGCCGTTCAGGGTGCCCCGCGCGTTTCCGCCGCCGAGCGGAAAGCAGGCGAACTCGACGTGTTCCATCGGCGACGGGAACAGCTTGGCCAACTCGAAATCGACGGTCGCCCACTTGATGGAACTGATCCGCTCGTTCGCCTTGAACACTCCGAGCGACGAGCACCAGGTGTGGTGCCCGGTGGTACACATCTTTCCGGACAGCCCCTGGAGAATCGTGAGGTCGTTCTTGTGAGACGCGAGCGGGGTCATCCACTCGGGCAGCTCGTGTTTGTCCAGGGCGAGGTCGAGCGCGGCCTTCTTCGCCTCTTGGTCGGCGTCCGCCTTGCCGAGCGACGGCGGCACGAGCGCCGTCGGGTACAGCCCGTTCCCCTTGTGGAGGAAGATGAACCGCATCGGCGGTTTTGTCCCGCCCGGCTTTGCCCCGGTGGCCCGGGGTGCGAGCGTGAGGCCGGCGGCACCCACCGCCGCCGTCTTCATGAAGTCTCGACGCGTGGACATGCTCAGTTCCCCACTTTCTTGCGGTAGATGAAGGAGTCGGACGTCAGCAGTGACACCACCACGGCCTTGAAGCTGCCGCCACTTTGGACGTAGGCCCGATCCGCGTCGCGGAGTGTCTGCGAATCGGACGGCAGTTCGTTGCGGCCCAGGAAAAAGCGGAAGGCGTGCCGGAGGATCGACTGCCGTACCCGTTCGGAGCGGGCCAACCGGTCGATGAGGTCGAAGGCATCGGTCACGTTCCCGTCGAGTTTTGGGTCACCCGTGCCGTCGAGCTTGCCTGTCGGGTCAACCGGCTTCGTCTTGTAGATGTCCGGGCCGTTCCCCTGACCCGCCTTCACCACGTTGTCCGGGTGTTCGAGGCTCTCGGCGGTCCGATACCGACCGAAGTCGTCGAAGAGTTCAAAGGGGTAGCCGAGGTCGTTCATCCGGCTGTGGCATTTGATGCAAGCCGCCGACCGGGTGACCGAATGCACCCGCTCGCGGAGCGTCTTGGGCGGGTCGTCCGGGATCTTGGCATCGACGGTGATGGGCACGTCGGGGACGACGCCGGCCAGCAGTTTCTCGCGGACCCATCGCCCGCGGCGGATCGGGTCCGACGCCGTATTCGCGGAGAAGGCGATCAGCCACGCCGGGTGCGTGAGGATGCCCTTGCGGTGGGCAATTTGGAATGGTTGCTCGACCGGGTAATCCCAGAACTCGGGGGTGTCTTTCCGCTCCTTGTACCGCGGCGTTTCGACGCCGAGGTATCGGAACCGGTTCGGGATGGGCGGGAGGCTGTAGCTGGGGGAGTGTTCGTAGGTGTAGCCGTGCGTAAACGGGCCGCGGGTGAAGGGCGTTCGTCCCTGGCCGAAGGTGTCCTGGAAGTAGTACATGTAGGACAGGAACGACCGCTTCTGCTTCCAGAGCTCCTTTTCTCGCCCGTCGATGATTTTGGCCGACGCCAGCAACTTCTGATGCTCGCCCATCACCTCTTCGGGCGTTGTCTTCCAGTCCGTGTTCTTGAGCGCGTCATACACACGCTTCCAGTCCTGGACACAAGCCTGCCCGGCACTCGTGTCCATGTTGTGGTAGACGAAATACCGGTCCGAAGTGAGAAGCCGCTCGAACACCTGCTTGTCTTGACTCAACTGCCAGATCACGAACTCGTCGGCCTCCTGGATCAGCCAGCCCGGCGAACCCATGTGACCGCGGTCCGGATTTTGGTAGTAGCCGCCGCTTCGCAGGCCGTCTTTGAACACCTTCGCGGCAGCCGGGTATCCGAAAAACTCGCGGAAAAACCGCACCAGTCTGGGGTGGCTGGTGACGTGCGACTGGATGTGTTTGCCGTTCAGCGACTTATCAACTTGGCCCCGGAAGTAGCTGTCATCCGCGAGCAACCGCTCCACCACGCGGCGGTAATCGGCCTTGGCGAGCAACTTCCCCTCGTCCGCAGCCTTCAGCAGTTGAGGGTCGGGGCCACGATCGCCGAGAGCATAAGAGATCGCGAATGCGGCTTCGCGAGGGGACAGGCGGAGGCGGCCGTTCTCATCCGCCGGGCCGGCTCCGAATTCCAGACGGTACACGAACTCGGATTCCAACAGCACCGCCTTGAGCATCTGCCGCAGGCCTTCCGCGTTGCCCGCCACCCCGATCGCGGACCGGGTCAGTTCGAGGTACTGCCCGAGTTCGATCCCGGTGGCCTTCCGCTGGAGCACCCGTGCGAACTGCGTTTCGACGGCCGCCCGGATTTCGTCGTCCGTCGGGACCCCTTTGTTGGCGATGATCGTCTCGAACGCCGCCGGGGTCGTCTTGGGATACCACCGATCTTTCGGGTCGCCCGGCCCCGCTTTCGGATCCCCGGCCTTGACCCGCGCGGCCTGGAGTTGCTTAGTGGCGATCCACTCGGCGTTGGTGAGCATGACGAGCAGGTGACCGCCGTCGAGCACCTGGAGGTCGTAATAGCGGACCCCCGCGTGGTCGGGCAGCACGAACGGATTAGTCACACCGTAGAACCCGGACCGCCGGAACTGCTCCCGCTCCCGACCCTCCAGCGCGAACACGTCGAGCACCCGCTCTTCGAAGATTTGCGGGCTGACCAGCCAGCGGCGAGCGGGGGTGTACGGCTTGTCCCGATTCGACCCGTCGAACAGGGACACGTGATCCACATAATTGCCGGCGTCCGGGTAGGGGAGTCGGTCGTCGAGCCTGGACGCGTGATGTCGTCGCAGTTCACCCCGCACCCACGTGCTCAGGGTCGCGACCTCCTTCGCGCCGGGCTGGTCTTCCGCCGGCGGCGGCATCATGCGGAAGAACAGTTGGTCTTGCACCTTGTTCAGGGTGTCGAGCCGCTCGTTCGGCTTGAGCTTTCCCAGACCGTCGAGCCGCACGTTCCCGCGGCCGTTGCGGCCGTTCGCGCCGTGGCAGTCAACGCAGAAAGTCGCCAGCGCGACCTGGACGTCCTTGGGCACTGCGATTTCATCCGGCACATCGGCGGCGTTCGCCACTGTCCCGATGGCAGCGACGAGGCACAGCATCACCACCACGCCCGCGCGGGCCGCAATGGCAATGGACTGCCGACGGTCACTGTTCCGCATCCGTTGGTCCTCGCCTGCCGGCACGCGGGTCGGTGGAATTCGCAGCCTCAATTATGGCACGGGGCGTTCGAGTCTGGAATGGATCAAGGGGCGACTTTCGGCAATCGCGCTATCGCCACCCGGAACGTCACGACTTCATCTTTTCCATCGGCCCGCCGCCGCCACGCACGGGGGAAACAATGCCGTGGCCATCACTCAAGGTGGGAGTCCGGAGTACGCGGATCGATCATGTAAAAGTTTCCACGTGGAAACTTTTACAAGCCGGACGCCGCAAAAACCGCCCGCCACGCCCCGGAAGGCGATAAAATACGGCGGGACTCCCACTTCCCCGACGGATTGCTAGCCATGAACGCGCGGAAGTACCTGCTGCCGAACGTCGTCGAACTGAACCTCCAGGCGGGTCGGCCGCTGGGCGTGAACGTGTACCTGATCGACGGCGGCACCGAATTCGTGCTGGTGGACATCGGCGAGTCCGGGGTGTTGAACGAGGTGATCGACCTGATCCGGGCGATGGACTTCCCGCTGTCGAAGTGCAAGATGCTGATCGCCACGCACGCCGACGTGGATCACGTTCAGGCACTCGACGCCGCCCGCGACCGGCTGAAGGCGAAGACTGCCGCCCACCCCGCCGCTGCCGCCGCGATTGAGTCTGGCGACGCCGTCGAGACCTACGCCAGTATCTCGGCGCAGAACATCCATGTCCCCATGCCGCCGTGCAAGATCGACGTGAAACTGAACGACGGCGACACCATCAAGGTCGGCAAACTGGCACTGGAGGTGTGGCACACGCCCGGCCACACGCCGGGGCAACTCAGCCTCCGCCTCGGTAACGTGCTGTTCAGCGGTGACAACATCTACAAGGACGGCTGCGTCGGTGCCATCGACGCGCACCACGGGTCGAACATCCCGCACTTCATCGCGTCCCTGAGTCGGATCCGAGATTCGGACGTGGAGTTCCTGTTGCCCAGCCACGGCCCGGCGTTCAAGAACGACAAGGCGCTGCTGCAATCCGCCATCGATCGCCTGACGAAGTACCAGTACATGGCCGACTTCGGCACCTGCGCCATCGGCTGGCCGTTGCAGGACGAGTGGGAGAAGGACATCCTGAACGGCACGATGCCGGCGTTGAGGTGACCCGGTAGTCCGCACGCTCCGCGTGCGGGTGAGCGTTGGCCCCACCACCCCGTTACGAGCGAACCGCACGCGGAGCGTGCGGACCACTTTCCCGGAGGACTCCCATGACCTGGACCGACACCCGCGAGATCGGCGAGTTGCTGTTCGAGCGGTACGACACCCTGGACCCGTTGACGGTGCGGTTCACCGACATGCACAAATGGGTGCTGGACCTGGAAGGGTTCGAGGGCAAACCGGAGGAATCGAACGAGAAGCGGCTGGAAGCGATCCAGATGGCGTGGTACGAGGAGTGGAAGGACGAGCACGGCAAGTGAACCACCCGGAGGCCGAGCGGTGACCGCGACCACCATTACCGTCACGTCGGCGGAACTGCGCGCCCGCCTGGACGAGTTGCTCGCCGCCGCGCGAACCGGAACGGAAGTGCTGATCCGTGACGCGGACCAACCCGGCGTGCGGTTGGCACCGACTCCGGCCGAACCGCCGCGACGAGAGTGGAAGTTCAACCTCCACCCCGGCGCGATGGTGATGCGGGAGGACTTCGACGATCCCATCGACGAGGACGCGTTTCTCCGGGGGGACTTATGAAAATCCTCATCGACACCCACACGCTCATCTGGATGGACACCGACCCGAGGCAACTGTCGCCGACGGCCGTCGCTTGCTTCAACGATCCCGCCAACGAAATCTGGTTGAGCGTTGTCAGCGTGTGGGAAATCGTTATCAAGTCCGCGTTGGGGAAACTGACCCTCAGCGGCGACATTCACCAAGTCGTGCAGGACATCCAGGCGCAAAACCCGCTCCTGTTACTCGACATCCGCTATCCTCATGCCCTGGCCGTCCGCGGTCTGACGCCGATTCACAAAGATCCCTTTGACCGGTTGCTCATCGCCCAGGCGCTGGTCGAAGGGTCAACCATCCTCACCCGCGACACGAACATTCGGCAATACCCCGTTCCAACCCTCTGGTGAACCACCCCCTTCGTGACCTCTCTATACTGTTGAATGTTCCCTTCTCCGAATTCCGCGGGTGATTTCATGGCGGGCCGACGGGTGGTGCTGGCGATGAGCGGCGGGGTGGACAGTTCGGCCTCGGCCGTCCTGCTCAAGAAGCAGGGGTACGAGGTGATCGGGCTGTTCATGCGCACCGGCGTTCACACCGACGAAATCGACCACCGGCCGGACAACAAGAAGGGCTGCTGCTCGGCCATCGACGCCAACGACGCCCGCCGGGTGGCGGACAAGTTGGACCTGCCGTTCTACGCGCTGAACTTCGAGAAGGAGTTCGACAAAATCATCGACTACTTCGCCGACGAGTACCTGAAGGGCCGCACCCCGAACCCGTGCGTGGTGTGCAACAACTGGCTGAAGTTCGGCCAGTTGTGGGAGTTCGGCCAGAAACTCGGGGCCGACTTCATCGCCACCGGGCACTATGCGCAAGTGCTGACGGGCGAGTCCGGCGACCCGGAGTTGCACCGCGGGATCGACGGCGACAAGGATCAGAGCTACGTGTTGCACGGGATCAAGCGGGAGGTGCTGCCGCACCTGCTGTTCCCCGTCGGCGGGTACACCAAGCCGCAGATCCGCGCGTTCGCGGCCGAAGCGGGGTTGTCCAGCGTCGCGGCCAAGCCGGACAGCGTGGAAATCTGCTTCGTGCCCAGCGGGGATCATACCGACGTGGTGCGGAAGCGGCGGCCGGAGGCGGTGACGGCCGGCGTCATCCGCGAGAAGGACGGCACGGTGCTCGGCGACCACGACGGCATCGACCGGTTCACCATCGGTCAGCGGAAGGGGTTGGGCATCGCCACCGGGCAGAAGCGGTTCGTGCTGGAAGTGCTGCCGAACACGAACGAGGTGATCGTCGGCGACGCCGAGGACTTGATGGCGACGGGGTTGGTCGCGTCGCGGATCAACTGGCTGATCGACCCGCCGGGGTTGGACCTGCCCTGCACGGCGAAGATTCGCTACCGCCACGGCGGCAGCCCGGCCACCGTGCGGGCCACGGCCGACGGCGGTGCGGTGGTGCGGTTCGCCGAACCGCAATCGGCCGTCACCCCCGGCCAGGCGGTGACGTTTTACCTCGGCACGCGGGTGTTGGGCGGCGGGTGGATCGAAGAAGCGGTGGCGTGATCGACTTTCTTCCGGCCTGAAGGGCCGGTTCTACCAGCCCAGGCCGTGAGGCCTGGGTACAGATCAGGGAAGGATTTCGGCCCTGAAAGGGCCGTTCGTGATGCGGCTTGAACGGCCCTTTCAGGGCCGGGTATTGGAATGGGATAATACCCAGGCCTCACGGCCTGGGCTGGTAGAACCGGCCCTTCAGTCCGGAAGAATGGTTCAACAACGTTACGGCCAAACGTCCTCTTCCCATCACTTCTTCGCCGGCGGGATGCTGGGGGCCGCCGGCTTCGGCTCGACGTACTTCATCAACTGCTCGTAGGTCTCCAGCGGGTAATCCTCCTGTTCCTCCCCGACCGCGTGGCAGCGGGCGCAGCGGTCCGTCAGGATGGCCGTCACGTTCACGGCTTTGCCGCCATCGAGGGCGTACCGCTTGGTGATCGGCTTGCCGACGAGGGCCTCCGGCAGGGAAAACTTCTGCCCCTCGAACGCCGCCTTCCGCGCCGCGGGTTCGGCCCGCAGCCACGCTTGGACCGCCAGCCGTTCGCCGTCCCGCTTGGCGTCCAGTGCCGGTTTCATCGCCGGGTCGTCCTTGAGGATCGCCTTGTAGTCGTCCCCGTCCTTCTCGAAGAACGCGGCGGCCATGCTCCCCTTGCCGTTGAACGGGGCGTCCTCGGAATCCGTCGGCCCCATGATGAGCCGCTCCAGGTGAGAGACGGTCGGGGCGGGCGGGTCCACCGCCTTAGGCGTGCCGATGTCGGCGGGCGGGTTCACCCGGTCTGGCTTGGCGTTCACCACCGCCGCCTTCTCGGCGTCCAGTGTCGGTTGGATCACCTTCAGCCCGACGACGGCCAACCCTCCGCCCAGGACGGCCATCACCAGCAGCATCAGCACCTTGCCCTTCGGCCCGTACATGTTCAGCAGGCTGAGGACGATTTGCGACACCAAGCCGAGGGCCGCCGCCCCGCCGGTGCCCATGATCGCCAGGGCGAACATCGGACCGTAGGGCGCGGGCGTTCGGGCCAGCCACCAGCAGGCAATGTCGCACGTCATGGCGACCAGTACCAGCGGGCCGAGGGTGGCGCGGAAGATCGCCGGGTAACTGGTGAAGGCGAAGATCAGTCCGGTCAGGCCGAACAGGGTGGCGAAGCTGAGCAGGTGCGCGTGCGTCGAAGTGGTGAGGGCGGTGACGCTCTTCTGGTTCGAGCTGCGCACCCACTTGCCGTCGATCAGGTCGGCGCTCGGCGGCGTCACCCACGGTTCCAGGGCGGCGAAGTCGTTCAACGGCGGCGACTGGTCCTTGTGGCAGTGCTGGCAGCGGATGTCGATCAGCGACCGGATCTTCGCCTCCTTGGTGGCGGTCACGAACGCGCCGGAGATGGGGCGGACCTTCAACTCCTCCGGCAGGGGGAACCGGTCGTTCTCGTAGGCCGCTTTCTTCGCCGCCGGGTCGGTCAGCCGCACCCACGCCAGCATCGCCAGCCGCTCCCCTTCGCGGAGGTCCTCGATGGCGATGGGTTCGCGGGTACTCCGGGGGGTGGCGTCCGCCTTCTCCTTGGCCCACCCCTTCGACTTGGCGAAGAACGCCGGGGCCATGTTGTCGTGCGTCACGTCCGGGGCGGTGCGGTCGCCGGTCAGGAGGGTGTCCATGCGGCTGAACGGCGGCGGCTCGTTCGGGTCGGGCACCACCAAGCCGGAGAAGATCTCGATCAGCCGGTCCGGGGTCGGCATCGGGGTGCCGTCGTGCTTGGTGTCCTTGTCGTGGACCTGCACCAGCGCGGTCAGGTAGCCGAGGCCGACGGCCAGCAGGAATACGGTGACGACCAGCTTGGCGGGGACGGGCAGTTGGCGGAGGGTGAACCGGGCCGGTGTCGCGGACATGGCTGGGAACTCCTGCAGGCAGGCAACCGGCGGACGGGGGCGTCCGCGGAGTGGGGTGGGACTAGTATTTTACCGCGCGGGCGCACGGGTGGGCAAAAAACGGGCGGCTCGCGGGGCTGTTCGTAGTCGCGGTCGAGCCGGCCGAAGGCCGGGAAGGCCCGACGGCCAGACACCATCGCGCCACAAGGGTTGGTCTCGGCGTCGGGCCTCGTTCCCCTGCGGGGAACTTCGACCGCGACCTACAAACACGACCGTAATAGCTGCTGCCTCACTGCCCCTTCAATCGGCGGACGGCTTCGGTGGCGTCGTAGTAGCGCGGGTGCTGGGTGTACACCGTCACCCCCTCATACGCCTTGATCGCCGCCGGGGCGTTGTTCATCTTCTCGTAGGCCAACCCTAGTTGGTACATCGTCTCCGCCCCGCTCTTCTGGTACTCGCGGTAATCGGTGTACGCGGCGACGGCCAGGTCCGGACGGTCGAGTTCGTTCATGTAAATGTCGGCTAGCAGCCGGGTGGCCAGGTACCAGGCGTCCTCGTTCTCCTCGCCCGACCCGCGGGGCTGTTCCCGCACGTCTTCCAGCAGGGAGACGGCCGCGTCCCGCTCGCCCTTCCGCAACAGGAGGCGGGCCTCCACCACCATCGCGGCGTGGCGGGTCGGCTCGATGACGCGGGCCAACTTGGCCATGTGCAGGCCGTAGTCGAGGGTGTCGAGGTCCGGCTCCTTCTGATCCGCCACCGCCCGCGCCTTGCGGACGCAGAAGGCCACGTCAAACCAGCGGGACACCTTGTCCCGCACCTCGGCCACCCGCTCGGTCGTCACCGAATAGTAGTACGAGTCTTTCTTCCCCAGCAGGTCGGCGTCGGCCTTCGCGTACAGGAGGCCGGTTTCCACGGCCAGAATGGCGTTCATCAGGTCGCCCGTCTTCGCCTCCAACTCGGCCAGTTTCCGCAGGCTGTTGGCGTCTTCTTTGGTGGCTTCGATGAGCAGCCGGTAGTCGCCGACGGCGGTCTCCAGCTCGTTCCGTTTCTCCGCGTCCTCCACCAACCGTTTCAGGGCGGTGACATATAACGGTTTGGCCTCGGCGGGCAACCGGTTCACCCCGACCGTCACCCCGGCCCGCTTCACCTGTTCCAGATACCCGCGGACCGCCTCCGTGTCGCCCCGTTTGGCGGCGTCCTCGGCCAACTTCGTGAAGATCATCGGCCCCCGCGCGGGCAGTCCGCGGCCGGCGATCCGCAGGAACCCGGCCCCCCGCTCGGCCCGGTCGGGGTCGGCGTCCTCGACCAGACTCAGGCCGATCTGCTCGATGTGGTCGTAGTTGAACTCCGGCGGCGGGCCGTCGTTCCCGCACGCGGCCACGAACTCGTCCTCCGTCAACGTCGCGTACAAACTCCGCCTCAAGTCGGTCGCCGTCGGGTCGTCCGGAGTCTTCGCCAACTGCCGCTCGACGGCGCGGAGCGCCTCGATCCGCCGGCCGGGTTCGGCCAGGTGCGGCTCGCCCAGCCGCTCCACCATCCGCGGGTGGTGCCGCAGGGCCAGCGCCCAGGCGTCGAACAGCACCGCGTCGCGGCGGTTCCCGTCCGGGTAGTCGGTCGCCGGGTTCAGCAGTTGCGACAAGTAGCCGGCGGCCAGGTCGAAGTCCTTGGCGTGGCAGTAGGCGACCGCCTTCAGGTAGTCGGCGGTCGGCCGGCGGTCGGGTTTGTACCGCTCCACCAGTTCCAGCAGGTTCAGGGCTTCGGTCCGCATCTGTTCGCTGGGGGGCGCGTCCCCGACCAGATACGTCCGGGCGACGGTCAGGCAGAAGTCGAAGTTCAACAAGCGGATGGTGTCCGGGTCCAGCGTGAACACGTCGATCTTGCGGTGCAGTTGGAACAGTCCCCGCGTGGCGAGGTCGTTCTTCTTGTCCAGTTCGAGCGCCCGGCCGAAGTTGGCGATGCTCGCCCGCACCCGGCCGAGGGACAGGTTGCCGTACCCCCGCAGGGTGTACTTGAACACCGTCAGCCCCGGCAGGACGCGGGTGACGTACAGGAAGTACAGCATCAGGGGGGCGAGCAGGATGAGCTTGTCGGTGTACTCGACATCCATGCTGGACAGGCGGAGCAGGTACAGGCCGATGCCCAGGCCGGCGCACAGCGCGGCGATCTCCACTTCCGACTCCTCCGCCTCCCCGCAGAACGTCAGCAGATAAAAGAACGGCAAGCCGAGCAGCAGGATGCCGCCGAACAGCCGCTGATTCTCGTCGCTGGCGGCGAAGTCGGGCAGCTTGCCGAGGTAGGTGATGGCCAGATAAATCAGCGTCGCGCCGACGACAGCACCCATCAGGAATCGGTAGCGCGGTTGCCGCACCGCCCGCAGTTGGGCGAATCCGAAGCCGAGGACGACCCCGGCGAGGGCGCAGTAGCCGAGCCAGTCGCGGCTCAGCCCGCCGGGGGTGACGGCGGTCAGCCCGCCGACGGCGGCGGCCAGTTGGTCGCCCGTCTGCGGGTCGGTCTCGAGGACGACGCCGAGGCCGAGGCCGCCGAGGATGCCGGCGTAGATGAAGTACGGGCTGTCGAGCAGGGTGAGCAGCAGGAAGCCGCCCAGGTTGCGGCCGGGGCGGTAGCCGCGGAGGAACTGCTGCACCGCGCCGCCCAGGAGGCCGACGGCCAGCCCGCCGGCGGTCCACGCCAGGACGCGGCCGACGCTGGACCAGTCGGGGTGGACGAGGGCGAGGTACGCCCACAGGCCGAGGAACAGGCCCTTGGCCAGATACTCACGGAGGATCGAATTCATGACCGGCCGACTCCGGCAGGTGGGGAGGACGGGAAGGAACTCGAAGGTGAGTACGGGAAGGATAGGGAAGCGACCGGGGGGGAAGTAGGGTGTGGCGGTGGCGGACCGGGCTGGGCGGGAAAATTCGCCGCCCGGATCGAATTCCGTTTCCCCCGGCGGCGTCGGACCGGTATAGTCTCGCGGCGGGGCGGGCGGTGGTCGCGCGCCCGGTCAAGACTCTCTCGAATCTGGAGATCGCGTCGCATGTTCAAGAAGTTCCGGGTGGCGGTGGTGGTGGCCCTGGCCGCGTTCGCGGGCACGGTGACGGTCGGCGGGCTGACCGCCGCCGACGACAAGGTGCCGACCGTCAGCGAGATCATGAAGGTCGGGCACGCCGGCGGGAAGTCGCTGATCTCCAAGGTGAAGACGTCGGTGAAGGGTGGCAAGTGGGACGACGCCAAGACCGCCGCCGACGCGCTGAAGGTGTTCGGTGAGGCGTTGGGCAAGAACAAGCCGGAGAAGGGCGACGCCGACTCGTGGAAGAAGTTGACCGACAAGTACAAGGCGAGCACCGCCGCCGTCGCCGCCGGGGCCGAGAAGATGGACGCCAAGGCGGTCACCTCCGCCTTGGGCAAGATCAACTGCAAGGAATGCCACGACGCCCACAAGTAATACTCATGAGAGTCGCCCCGCGCGAGTCTCCGGGCACCGGCCGTTGGGCCGGTGCCTTTTTCGTGACCCCCGGGTCAGACGGAATCCGGGTCGATCCCGAGTTCCCGCAGCTTCGCCGCCAGTCTCGCCCGCGCCGCGGTTTCGGCATCCGCCCGCAACTGGGCGGCATCCGCCCGCGACTGCTGG
>JBBRUO010000036.1:0-19230 GCA_038247725.1 Gemmatales bacterium | reverse complement strand
CCGTTGCCCCGTTGACCGACGAGCGACCGCTGACCGGCAACCTGGACCCGCTGTTGAACTCGACGCTCGGCCTCGTCGCGGTGCTGCTGCTGGCGGCGCTGTTCGGGGCCGGGCACGCCTTCACGCCGGGCCACGGCAAGACGATGGTGGCCGCGTACCTGATCGGCGAGCGCGGCACCATGAAGCACGCCGTCGTTCTGGGGCTGACGGCGACCATCGCGCACACGGGGTCGGTCATCCTGTTGGCGATCATCCTGTTCGGCTCTTACGGCAACTCGGCTCCGGCGTCGGCGCAGGCGTGGCTGAACATCGCCGGCGGGCTGTTCCTGTTCCTGGTCGGGTTCTGGCTGTTCGTTCAGCGGGTGCGGGGGCGGGCGGATCACGTCCACCTGTTCAGCGACCACGACCACCACCACGGCCCCGGCGGTCACACTCACGGGCCAGACTGCGACCACGACCACCACCACCACGCGCCAGCCGAGATGCCGGCCGGCGGGTTCGGCTGGTGGCGGGTGATCCTGCTCGGCCTCGGCGGCGGCATCATCCCGTGCTGGGACGCCGTCGGCCTGTTCCTGGTGGCGATGGGCGACGGTAAGATCGGCCTGGCTATCCCGCTGCTGATCGCGTTCAGCGTCGGGCTGTGCGCGGTGCTGATCCTGATCGGCGTCGCCGTGGTGTACGCCAACCGCCGGGGGGCCGTCGCGTTCAAGGAGAAGCGGTGGTTCAAGGCGCTGCCGATCGTCAGCGCCGTCGTGCTGCTGGTACTCGGCGGGTGGTTCCTGTCCGACGGGTTCAAGTTGCTGATGGCACCGACCGGCGTCGGCCAATAGTTTGGGAACTGGAATTCCATTTTTTCACCCCCGAGTCACCGAAGACACAGAGAAGAGAAAAGTAGGTGTGGACAGGATCCCAGGATGAAACGCAGGATTGAAGACAACTTCGCTCCGAAATCCGCATCCATATCTTCATCTTGTAATTCTGTCCATTCTCTTGCGTCTTCTCTTTTCTCTGTGCCCTCTGCGACTCCGTGGTGAATCCTTCTCGCCTGCCTCTCTATGGAAATTGTCGCCTTCGAACTGCGTCACGTCCGGGTCCGCCTCCGTCGGCCGGTGAAGCACGCTTCCCACACGCGAACCGAAACCGACAACCTCGTCGTCGTCTGCACCCTGTCCGACGGCTCCGTCGGGTACGGCGAAGGCGTGCCGCGCGAGTACGTCACCGGCGATTCCGTGGACTCCGCGTTCGAGCTGTTGAAGCGCAGCGACCTCGCCGGGCAGCTTCCGCCGTGCGAAGATTTTCCGTCCGCCGTTCACGTCGCCGAGCGGTTGCGGCTCGCCCCGGTCCCCGGCGACGACCGCGACTGCCAGGGCAACCCGGCCCGCTGCGCCGTCGAACTGGCGGTGCTGGACGCCTACGGCCGGGCCTTCGGCGAGCCACTGATGAACGTCACCAAGATGCTCACCGACGACCTGTACGAGCCGCGCGAGGCCGTGCGGTACAGCGGCATCCTGCTGACGGCGAAGGGGTGGAAGGCGCGGCTGGTGTCGCTGGCCTACTGGTGGCTCGGCTTCAAGCAGGTGAAGGTAAAAGTCGGCATCCCCGGCCGCGACGACGCCAGCCGATTGAAAGCGATCCGCGGCTGGCTCGGCAAGAAGATCGACATCCGCATCGACGCCAACGAGGCGTGGACGCCGGAGACCGTCGCCGACAAGATTCGCGCCCTGGAGCCGTTCGGCATCTCGTCGGTGGAACAGCCAGTGCCGCACGAACAGGTCGAGTGCCTGGCCGACGTGCGGAAGCAGGTGACGACGCCGATCATGCTCGACGAGTCACTGTGCTCCGAAGTCGATGCCGAGCGGGCGGTGCGAGGCGGGTGGTGCGACCTGTTCAACCTGCGGTTGTCCAAGTGCGGCGGGTTCATCCCGACGCTGCGGTTGGCGCAGTTGGCCGCGCGGCACAACCTCGGCTACCAACTCGGCTGCATGGTGGGCGAAACGGGTATCCTGAGCGCCGCCGGCCGGCAGTTCGCCACGAGCGTGAAGGGCATTCGCTACCTGGAAGGCAGCTTCGACCGGCACCTCGTTTGGGACGCGCTGACCACCGAGGACATCACCTTCGGCCGTGGCGGGTTGGCTCCGGCCCGCGTCGGCTGTGGCCTGAGCGTCGGCATCGACCCGGTTCGCCTGGACGCGGTGACGGTGCGGCGGGAGGTGCTGATTGGATAATCGTGTGGGAAGAAGACCTCACCCGGCGAGCTTCGCTCGCCACCGTCTCCGTCCCGGAGAGGGTAGAAGAGGAGTGATTGGATCGGTAACGGTGGCCGACAACTCCGCCTACGTCGCCGACTTGAACACCCCCTCTCCGTCCCGGAGAGGGGGCCGGGGGGTGAGGTCTTGGTAAGCCTCTTCGCCGCGTCCGACGGCTACCGCTTCTACGTCCGCCGGTACTTCCCCGTCGGTGTCCCGCGCGGCCGGGTGGTGATGCTGCACGGCGTCCGCAGCCACGGCGGGTGGTACGAGCGGAGTTGCACCGAACTGTGCGCCGCCGGGTATGAGGTGCATTTCCTCGACCGTCGCGGGTCCGGGTGGAACACGGCGCGGCGGGGCGACTGCCCCGGCTTCCGCCGGCTGATCGACGACGTGGCCGAGTACGTCTACGACCTGCGATCCACGCGGGCGTTCCTGCCGACATTCCTGGCCGGCATCTCGTGGGGCGGGAAACTGGCCCTCGGCGTGCCCATCCGCCGGCCGGGGTTGGTGCAGGGGGTGATGTTGCTGTGCCCCGGACTCACACCGAAGATCGGCCCGCCGTTGACCCGCCGACTACGGGTTCTGCTGGCGCGGTCCCTCCGGCCGGAGAAGCTGTTCCCGATTCCGCTGAACGAGCCGGACCTGTTCACCGATTCGCCGCCGTGGCAGCGGTATGTCAGTGAGGACCGCTACGGGCTGACGCAGGCGACGGCGCGGTTCCTGTTCGAGAGTTTCCGGTTCGACGTGTTCCTGAAGTGGCAGGCGTGGCGGGTCACGGTGCCGGTGCTGTTGATGCTCGCCGGGCGGGATAAAGTGCTCGACAACGCGAAGACGCGGCGATACCTGTCTCGGCTGACGGGGTCAAAGTCCATGACGGTGGTGGACTATCCGGACGCGGCCCACACGCTGGAATTCGAGGGACCGGGTCACCCGTTCGTCGCGGACCTGGTGCGGTGGATGGGGAAGCGGTGAATCACCGCCGCAGCACGAACCGCCCGCTGTCACGGCCGGAGGTGAAGCGCGCGTCGAAGGCGGTAGCGTTGGCGGAGGCGTCCATGCGGAAGGTGCCGAACAGCGGCAACCGCCGCTCGGCGGACAGGAAGACCGTGTCCCCGGCGGTGCCGGTGGCGGCGAGGTGCTGGCGGTAGACGAACGGGATCACTTTGGCGAACCGGCCGACGAACCGCACGTCATACCCGTCGCCAGCCGGGGTGACTTTCGCTCGGAGCGGCCCGTGGTGGCCGTTGGCATCCGACACCCACTCGCCGACCCACCGGCCGGCGACGGGCGGTTGCGCCGGCGCGGAGGCGGCGAGGGCGAGGGTCACAATCGCGGCGGCGCGGAGCATGGTCATTTCGCGCTCGGGTCGGGGTTGTTCGCGTCGTCCAGTTCGGGGAAGGCGTCGTCGGGCACCTTGGCGGCCTTCACCGCCGCCGCCAGTCGCTTCACCGCCTGGAACTTGTAGTTGGCGACCGTCTGGTCGGGCACGCCCAGCACCGCCGCCACCCGCTGGTTCTTCCACCCCTTCACGAACAGCAGTTCCAGCACTTGCAGGCGGGGGTAATCCTTCGCCACTTGCAGTTCTCCGAGATACTGCCGCAGGACGCGGGTCAGCGCCTCGGTTTCCTGGTTCCGCTGCTCCTTGCTGCGGTACAGGCTGGACGCCCGCCGCTGGCGGTCGTCGTTCGCCTGGGCGAGCGGGTCTTCCGGGCCGTCCGAGTCGGCCAGGAACGGCTGTCGCCCCTTCTTCCGCAACTGGTCGATGACCTTGTACGAGGCGATGCTGAACAGCCACGTCTGGAGGTCTTTCTTGTCGTCGTAGTTGGGCAGGCTGGTGGTGAACCCGATGAACGTCTCTTGCACGGCGTCGTCGGTGAGGGCCGAGTCCATCAGCCGGCGGCGGATGTACGCCCGGACGCGGCCGCTGTAGCGCTCCACGAGTTCCGTCCACGCGGCCTCGCGGGCCGCCCCGGTGGCGGTGCGGATCTGCTGGATGAGCAGGCGGTCGGATTCGGGGGTCATCGCGGGGTTCCGATCAGGAGCTCCGGTCACAACACCTCATGATATCGCAGGCGGGTCGCTTCCGTGAGCATTTTCGCCGCCTCCACGGCCTGCTCCCGAACTTTGCTCCGAAACAGCACCCCGTGGAGGCACCGGTACTCGTCGCAGAGGGCGACGCTGAATTGTTCCGGCCGGATGACCATCCAGTAAAATCCGATTCCCGGCGACATTCCCAGGACCGTCAGCAGCACCGCCAGAACGATTTTCCCCGCGCTGAACCCGTACGAGTAGAGGAACATGGCGGCCGGCATCAGGCCGTAGAACAGCAGGTACAGGAACACGAACCAGGCGACCATGCCTGGGGCGTGGGTCGCCAGCACGCCGGCCCCGGACGACTGCTTCCACTTCACCTTCCCCGGCGGCAGTTTGACGAACGCGATCCGCCGGAACGTGGTCAGAACCGCCTTCCCCTTCTCCGTTCGTTCCACTCGGAACCCGTCGTAGGTGCCGACCAGAAACAGTTGCAGGAACACGTTGATCAGGTTCATCGACAGGTTCGTCATCCACGCCGAGCCGTTGAGCAGCCCTTGACCGGTGAACGACATGTTCAGGGCAATCAGGAGGATGTTGACGACTTGCAGGGCGACGGCGATGCCCACCCGTGTCTCCCACGTCCACCCCTCGAACCAGATCCCCACCAGCGGTTGGAACGTCCGTTTCGGCTTCCCTTTCCCCGGTGCGGCCAGGTGTTCGCCACAGTGGACGCAGAAGGTGGCGTCGAGTGGCAGGTCCGTGCGGCAGTGCGGGCACGGCCTCAGCCCGGTGCCGGGGACGGCATACGGTCGGTCGTCGTCCTCTTCCCGCGTGCCGTCCAGCAGCGGGGGGCCGGTGCCTTCCTCGACGAGGAATTCCGGGCGGGTGTCGCGGGCATCGACGCGGGGGCGGGCCTTCGGCTTTTGCGGGGCGGCGATGGGCGCGGGGGCGCGGCCCTGGGCAGCGGTGTAAACGTCCTCGGTGGCGACCGGGGCCGGGACAGGGCGCGGCGGCGCGGGTGGCGCGTCGGCCTCGGCGGCGGACCGCATCGCCTCCGGCACCTCGGCGTAGTATCCGCAATGGTTGCAGCGGATCTTCGCCTTGATGTGCCCGGCTGGGACGGCGATCTTGCCGCCGCAGTTGCCGCACGGGATGCGCTGTTGCATGGCTGACTCCCGCCAAGTGAGAGGGAGCAAACGCCTGACACTCTTAGTTTTGTTCGCCCGAAGCGCGAGCGAGGGGCCAACCACCGTCGGGGGCCGGGAGCGACTGGCCACTCATCGCCTCAGGCCCCTTGCTGGCGCGGCGGGCTAACAAAACCAGACTCCCCTCCCGGTCGCGTCCCGCGACCGACCTCCCCTCAACGAGGGGAGGTGAAAGACTGGTTCGCCCCTCAACGGGATGGGACACCCCCAACGGGTTCGCGTGTCAGTTCGTGATGCCTTTGGTGATGCCCATGAACACGTCTTCCAGGTTGATCTGCTCCTCCTGAAACATCTTCAACTTCATCTGCTCGCCGATCAGCGCCTCGGGAATGAAGCTGCCGTCCTCGTACCCGTCGTTGAGCGTCACCTTGATCGACTCGCCGTCCTTGCCCACCTCGGCGGACTCGATCTCGGCGCAGCGGGCGAGCCGGCTCGCCGCGAGGTCGTTCTGCTCCTTGCCGACGGACACCATGAAGACGTGCCGGGTGCGGACCTTGCGAATCGCCTCGTCCACGGTGCCGTTGAAGATCAGTTTGCCCCGCTCGATAATCCCGATCTTGTTGCAGATGTCGGCCAACTCCGGGAGGATGTGCGACGACACCATGATCGTCTTGTTCATCCCCCGCAGTTCCTTAATCAACTCCCGCATCTCGATCCGCGCGCGGGGGTCGAGGCCGGACGCCGGCTCGTCCAGCAGTAGCACTTGCGGCTCGTGCAGCAGCACGCGGGCGAGGCCGAGCCGCTGCGTCATCCCCCGGCTGAGGCTGGTGACGAGCGCGTCCCGCTTGTACCCGAGGTCCACGAGGTCGAGGACTTGGTCGCACTTCTTCTTCCGCTCCGGCCCCTTGATGCGGTAGGCGGCGGCGAAGAATTCGAGGTACTCCGTCACCTTCATGTCGTCGTACACGCCGAAGAAGTCGGGCATGTAGCCGATGGCGCGGCGGATCTCCTTCGACCCGTTGTAGATGCTGTACCCGCACACGCTGGCCTCGCCCCAACTGGGGTTCAGCAGGGTGGCCAGGATGCGCATGGTGGTGGTCTTGCCGGCCCCGTTCGGCCCGATGAACCCGAACACGTCGCCCTTGTCGAGCTTGAGCGTGAGCCGGTCCAGGGCGTACAGGTCGCCGTACTTCTTGGTCAGGTCGCGGCACTCGATCATGGGAGGAAACTCTGGTTGGGAGGCCGGTCGATGGCCGGCGACGAGGACCGTTTCGGTTCGGTCCCACGTGGTTCGATGCAATCCCGCCCCTCGTCGCCGGCCATCGGCAGGCACGGTTCAGCCCGCCACCATTACCCGTCGCGGTCGGGCCAGGGCGGCGTGAATCAGGTCGCGGAACGTCGTGAGTTGGTGGCCGTCGGAGTCCGTCGGCGAATACCGTGGCGGATATAGGAACGCGATCAGGCCAAATACCGCCCCGACGGCAAGGGCAACAACGATTCCGGTTTCGTACTTCAACCACCACGCCCCAATAGCCGCAAGGATGGAGACCAACACCACCAAACAAGGCCACGGCCTCTGGCGACTGTACGGCGGGAGCCGGCCGCTCGTGGCGAGGCGGAACCGGTGGAACACGTCGGGTCGCGCGTCGAGATACGGCTTCACCTCTGACGACGGCCTCAACTCAGACACGTCCGCCCCATAGTCCGCGAGCATCCGTTTCAGCGCCCGGAACGCGCCGGCGGTTTCACACCGCGTGCCGAGGACGGTCGCGGGTTCGAGTATCAGAACCTCGTTGAGGTCTGCCACGGCTTCGCAGAAATCACGCACCGTGTGTTCCGGCTTCAGGGTGGCGAACCACTCGTCGTCGGGAAGCGACAGGCCGTGATGCGAGATCAGGTCGGCCCAATCCGCCTCCGGCTCCCGCTTCGCCAGTTCTAGCAACGACGCTTCGGGACAAACGTACTTCGCCAAGTCCGCCTCGGTGATGCCCCAATCCCGAAAGTACAGCCGCAACTCGGCCAGGACTTCGTCGGGCGTGAGTTGCCGGTAACGCACGGGGCGGGTGTCGATCACTTGGCACCTCCGGCCGGCTTCACCGGGATGAAAATGCGGACGTAGGTCTCCTGTTGCAGGATGCCGGGCACCGGGGTGCGGGTCTTGCGGTTGCCCTGCTCGTCCAGGCCGGGCAGCCCGCGGAGCCACAACTGCGACGGCGACGTGCTGGCCGGGTCGGTCATCAGTTCCTCGGCCGGGCCGACCGCGCGGGCCAGCTTCACGAGAATCATCACTTCTTCGGTGTTGTCCCGGTTCAGCCGCCACGACTGGTCGAGCGTGCGGAGGGAGGCGTTTTGCGACATCTGGTTGGCGTGTCGCGCCGCCCGGTCGCCGAGCAGCACCCCCCACAGGGAGAGCGGGCCTTCCGCCGACACCCCGCCGGCCGTCCGGCTCTTCCGCCGCCCGCCGACAACGTCGTACATGTCGTCGGACTGGAACTTACCGTCGTACAGCGTCACTTTATCCTGCCAGTTGGACTCCGCCTGCTTGGTCGAACTGAACGGCACGGCCACCCCCGCTGGTAGCGCGTCCAGTTTGTACGCCTCGCCGGCGTAGAAGAGGAACCCTTCCTGCAAGTTGCCCAGCGGCAGGTTGGCGGTGATGGTGCCAGCGGCCGTAGCCGCGTCCGCCGGCGGGTGCGACAGGTCGGCCGTCACCGGCGGGGCGGTGGGGTCGAAGTCGGCCGACCAGTCGGCGACGAACGCCTTGGTGGACCACACCTGAATGGGCACGCTGACCAGCCCGCTGGGGGCGGTGCCGGTGCCGTCCAGGTCGTACCGGTACGAGCGGAACCCGCCGGTGCCGGCGGTGCGGATGCCGCCCACCCAGTCCACCATCGACGGCGGGATGGGGGTGCCGTACTTCGGCTCGGGGGCCCACGGGGCCTTCGGCTCGATGCCGACGGTGTAGCTGTCCACGCGGGGGCTGAACACGGTGAACCACGTCCGCCCGTACACCCGCTGGGTGCCGAGGTCGATGTCCACCACGTCGATCTTGTTGATGCGGAGGTCCTTCCCCTTGATGTAATAGGCGGTGAAGTAGGCGGCGGCGGACACGCTTAACACGATGATCGGGAACGTCACCCACGTCAGTTCCAGGCGGCCGACGATCTTCTTCAGGAACAGGTACTCGACCGGCCCGATGACCAGCGTGTACAGGAAGATGAACAGGGCCACCCACCCGAACGAGATGACCGGCACCCCCTCGAAGTGATCGACGTGGCGGCGGATGGCGGCGACGGCCCCGTCCTCCACGTCCACCGGGGACAGGCCGGAACTGGAGTTCGGCCGGTCGCGGTCGGCGGCCGGCGGGATCGCCGCCCGGTCCGACCCGGCCACGCGGATCAGCCAGTCCCACAGATCCTGGCGGGTGGGCCGACTCAGCGCGGTGAACGGGACGGCGTCCAGGTCGAAGGCGACGACGGTGACGCGGCCGAGGCCGAGCGGGGTCTGGGCGACGACCAACCCCTGGTCCTTGTCGCGGGCGACGGCCAGCGGCGTTCGGCCCGGCGTC
Organism: Gemmatales bacterium; assembly: GCA_038247725.1. Taxonomy (GTDB): domain Bacteria; phylum Planctomycetota; class Planctomycetia; order Gemmatales; family Gemmataceae; genus JALHQU01. Next base: position 10,234 of record JBBRUO010000036.1, on the reverse strand, counting down.
TTCGGGGCCAGCGTGGCCACCCAGAACGGCTGGTCCCGCTTCGGCCGTTTCGTCATCGGATCGACGACCGAGTATGTCAGTTCGACAGTCGTGGTGGCGGTGCCGGCCCCCCGCGTGTAGGGGAACTCGAGCGCCGTCACTTCCTTGTTCCCCTGCCCGGCGAGCGCGACCGGGAGCAGTTCGGTGAACGCCGGGTACTGCGTCAGCGTGTTCGCGTTGCGGCCGACGGAGACCACCAGTTTGCCGCCCCGCCGCACCCACTCCAGCAGCGCCTCCCGCTTGCGGGCGTAGGGCTGCGACCGCTGCGGGTCGAACAGTTCCTCCAGGAACCCCTGCCGGGAGTCGCCGGTCGGGATCACGACGAGGTCGGCCGCCTCGTAGGCGAACCACCGGTCGGGCATCTCGGCGACGGAGTTGATGACGGCCGATTCCACCCGCCCGTTCCGCAACCCGCCGCGGTTGGACGGGTCCGGCCGGACGACCCCGTTGGAGTCCTTCAGATCGAACCCGGACAGCTTCGAGCCGAGTGACAGGACGACGTACACCGACGGGTCGCGGAGTTGGATGCCGTCCACCTTCACCGTGTCCGAGATGTCATCGGCTCGCTCGCCCGGAACGTCGGACATGACGGTCAGGCTGATCGACCCGTCGTCGCCGCCCGGCCGCGCACACGCCCGCTGCGGCAGGTCGGCCGGCGTGATGATCGTGTTGACGGGGGCGGTGGTGTCGGTGCCGGTCGGGTCCGTCGGCGGCGGGGTGAACCCGTTGAGCGGCCGGCCGAGTGGGAAGTAAGCGGTATACCGCGTCCCGTCCGCGTCCCGACCGTCCACCCGCAACTTCATCGGCAGTTGCGCCGCCGGGTCGAGTTTGCGGATCACCTTCAACTCGAAGGAGACTGGTGCCCACTGCCCCTTCTTCGCCACCGGCACCGACCGCTGCCCCTCCCCCTGCTCGTTCACGTACAGGCCGGGGTCGAACCCGACCTGGGCCTTCTCGATGGCCACATACGGGCGGAGTTGGGCGACCGCCGGGCTGCCGGCGAAGAGGAGGACCGCCGCCGTCAGGAAACGCAAGTACGACATGGGAATCCCTGGTGGCGGGTCACGGTTTGTTGCCAGCACAAACGCACGGGGTGCGATGGCACTTGGGGCAGCCGGTGCCGTACTTGCGGGCCACGGCGTCGTCCAGATCGACCCCGGCGCAGTTGGCCAGCGTCACCAGCCAGGCCAGCGCGTCGGCGAACTCCAGCGCCTGCTCGTCCTTGGTGCCGCCCCGCAGGGCGGCGGACAGCTCGCCGACTTCCTCGGCGAACCACATGAACGTCCCTTCGATGCCCCGCGCGGCGTCCTTCGCCCCGAACAGGTCGCGGATCCGCTGCTGCAACTGGCCGAGGGTCATCGACATCGGGGCGTTCCGGGCGGCAACGGACGCGGGGATTCTAGCACCGCCCCGCGACTCAGGCCAATCCGCCCGACTGTTACGCGACGGAAACATCGGAAGTTCGGTGTCGGCGGGCGTTCACCACCGGCTCCAGGCCAGCCACTTATCGAACAGCCACTTCACCGTGGAAGTCAGCCGGGTGCGGTTGTAGGCGTCGGCGACTTTCTTGATCGACTCCGCTTGAGTCGGGTACGGGTGAATCGTCCGAGCGATCGTGCCCAGCCCGCGCCCAGCGACCATCGCCAGCGTGATTTCCGAAATCAGGTCGCCGGCGTGCGCCGCCACGATGGTCGCCCCCAGGATCGTGTCCCTCTTCGGGTGGGCGAGCACCTTCACGAACCCTGTGGTTTCGCCGTCGAGGACCGCGCGATCCACCCCACTCAACTCCTGCGCGAACACCCGGTACGCGATGCCCCGTTCTTTCGCCTCGTGCTCAGACAGCCCCACGTGGGCGATTTCGGGGTCGGTGTACGTACACCACGGGACCGTGAGGGCGCTGGCTTTTGCTCTCCCTTTGAACAGGGTGTTCTGGATGACGATGCGGGCCATCGCGTCGGCCGCGTGGGTGAACTTGTACTTCGAGCAGATGTCGCCGGCGGCGTAGATGCGCGAGTGGGTCGTCCGTAATCGGTCGTCCACCGTTATGCCGGTGCGGCGGTCGAACGCGACGCCCACCCCGTCCAGGTTTAGCCCGTCCACGTTCGGCACCCGACCGGCCCCGACGAGGATCTCATCGACCGCGAGTTCCTGCGTCGCACCGCCGCACGCCAGGTGCAGCACCTTGTCCGTGCCGCGCATTTCGACGCGGGTGACCTCACAGCCGAGGGTGAGCGTGACGCCGTCGCGGAGCAGCGCCTTCTCGACCCGGTCGGCGGCCTCGCGGTCCTCCTTCGGCAGCACCTGCGGGTGGTTGCCAAGGAGCGTGACCCGCGCCCCGAACCGGGCGAACGCCTGGGCCAGTTCGCACCCGATGGGGCCGGCCCCGATGACGGCGAGTCGGCGCGGCAGTTCGGTCAGCGCGAAGACGGTCTCGTTCGTCAGGAATCCGGCGTCCGCCAACCCCGGCGTCGTCGGCCGCAGCGCCCGCGCCCCGGTGGCGATCACCGCCCGGCGGAACCGGAGGGTCTTCCCCCCGACTTCGACGGTGTCGGAGCCGGTGAACTTTCCCGCGCCGAGGAACACGTCCACGCCGAGGCCCCGGAACCGCGCGGCCGAGTCGTGCGGGCTGAGGTCGGCACGAATTCGCCGCATCCGTTCCATGACGGCGGGGAAATCGACCCGCCAGCCGTCGGGCACGCGGACGCCGAACTCCCCGGCGTCCCGGACCTGCGCAGCCGCGCGGGCGGATCGCAGGAGCGCCTTCGACGGCACGCAGCCGACAGTCAAGCAGTCGCCGCCGAGCAACTCGCGCTCGACGAGGGCCACCTTCGCGCCCAACCCGGCCGCCCCCGCTGCGGTCACGAGGCCGGCGGTCCCGCCCCCGATGACGACGAGGTTGTACCGCTTGGCCGGTTCGGGGTTCACCCAGTCCGGCGGGTGCGTGTGCCCGATCAGCCGAGCGTCGTGCGCGTCACCGGGAACTGTCTCGACGGCCATCGCGGCTCCTTGGGGGCGGGTAGTACCGTTCATAAAGCGAGTGAACCGCCGCGACGCCACCCCGTCGGTAGGCCCGGCGGACCTGCCAGTTCTGCCAGAGGGCGCGGACCAACCCGAGCCGTTCGAATCGGCGCGGTGAGACCGTCACGGGGCAGTTCAGGCACGCCGGCCGCCCGGACGCCCGCAGTCGCGCCGACAGTTCCACGTCTTCCAGGATCGACTGTGCCGGGAAGCCCCCCGCGCGGTCCAGCCACTCGCGGCGGAAGAACTGTGCTTGGTCGCCATAAGACATGCCGGACTCGGCGCGGCGGCGGTCGAACCACTCGACGAGCCGATACCGCCATCGGTTGGAATCGAAGCGGTGGCCCAGAGACCCGCCGGGGCAACCGGGGTGTTCCAGTAGATGCCGACCGATTCGCCGGAGCGCGTCGGGTGGGAATACCATGTCCGCGTGCCCGACGAGTACGACCTCCTCCGTGACCGCGGCGATCCCGACCGCCGCCTGATTGCCGCGCCCGCGCGTCGCCGTCGCGAGAACCTCCGCCCCGAGTTCGCGGGCGACCTCGACCGTCCGGTCGCGAGAGCCGCCATCGACCACGATCACGCGGTCGGGGGGGATCGACTGGTTCCGCAACGAGTTCAGTGTCTGCGGCAACCCGCTCTCCTCGTTGAGTGTCGGGATCACGACCGCGACAGTTGGGAGGCGCGGTTCGGACGCCCGACCGCTAGTCCGGGCACGGTACGCCTCCCAGTCGGCCCCGGTGTCGATGTCGTCCAGTTGCGGCAGGAGTTCGGTCCGCCAGTTGTGGTCGCGGCAGCGGGCGAGGTGATCCCGGAGCGTGTCCGAACTCGACCAGCGGATGGCGTCGAAGAAACCGGGGAGGTAACGGCTCGTCCCAACCAGGTAATAGCCGCCGTCGCTGGTCGGCCCGAACACCGCATCGCAATTCAGCAGACGGGTGAGTGCTTCGCGAATTCCGTCCGCGTCGAGTTCCAGGCAGTCGGTGCCGACCGCGAGGACCGGCGCGTTCGCGTTGTGGAACTGTTTGAAGCCGGCGTCGAGGCGGTGGCCGAGGTCGCCGGCGGGCTGCTGCCACCAGCCATCAACGAACGACACCCACGGCGAGAATGCCTCCGGCGCGGCCCCGTCGATGGCCCCGATGACCGAGACGGCCGGGCGCAGCGGCTGGAGTCGTTCGAAGACGTGCCCGATCCACTCGCGGTAGAGTTCGACCGCCCGCGCGGGGCCGACCGTCGCCGCCAGTCGCGTCTTCACCCGCCCCGGTTCGGGGTACTTCAAATAAACGAGGACCGTACCGCCCCACCCACTCATGACGCGACGGCCCCCTGGCAACTCGACCCACTGCCGGCGGTGCAGCCGAAGCAGTGCCGGCCGGTCGCGATCCGCCGGGCGGCGAGGGTGGCACCGTCGAAGTCGCGGATGTGCCGCGGTTGCCCCGGCATCAAAGGCAGTTCGAGCATCTGGTTGAAGTCGCAGTCGGCGAGCGTGCCGTCCCAGTTCACCGATAGCATCGTCCGGCACATCACCTGGTCCGCCGCCAGCGGGTTGAACGCGGCAATCAGTTTCTCCATGTAAGCGTCGTACTGGCCGGCCCGGACGAGGTCGTCGAGGAACCGGCTGATCGGCATGTTGGTGATGGCGTACAGGCGGGTGAACGCGATCCCGAACCGCCCGGCCAACTCGGTGCGGTACGCCGCTTCGAGCTTCGCCTGCGGCGGCGGCAACGTCGCCCCGCCGGGGTTGTACACGAGCGACAGCGTCAGCCCGGTGTCCGGTCGCCCGTAGCCGAGTTCGTTCAGCCGCCGCAGGGCTGTGATCGACTTGTCGAACACGCCGTCGCCCCGCTGTCGGTCGGTGTTCTCCGGCCCGTAACATGGCAAGGACGCGACGACTTCCACCCGGTGTTCGGCGAGGAATTCGGGGAGGTCCGTGAACCCCGGCGCGAGAAGGATGGTCAGGTTGCAGCGGTCGATGACGTGCCGGCCCCGCGCCCGCGCCTCGGCCACCAGCCAGCGGAAGTGCCGGTTCATTTCGGGGGCACCGCCCGTCACGTCGAGCGTCGGAATGTCCCCCGTCACGAGCGCGTCGAGGCACAATTGCATCGTCTCGCGGGTCATCGCCTCCCGCCGATCCGGGCCGGCGTCTACATGACAATGGTGGCACGTCTGGTTGCACACCTTGCCGACGTTCACCTGAAGCACCTGGAGGCCGGTCGCGGTCAACTCCGGGCGTCCGTGTTCGGCCAACACGTCCTCGAACCGCGGGTGCGATCCGGGTCGGTCGATGACCTGAAGTTGGGCGGCGGGCCGGGCGAGCGGGTTCCCCTCTCGAAGTAACGACATCACGGTCATGTTCCCTCCTTCAGGGGCGGACGCCACTCAACAGCAGGCACCGCTCGAATCGCACTCGGCCGGAAGCCGGTCGGTGGTGACATCGTAGTCCTGCCCCTTCGTCTCGCGCGGGTGCCGCCGCTTCGACCGCTTGCAATCGAACTCCGTCGCCGCGTCGGGCGGGACGGCGACCCGCGGTTCCACCGGCTCGAACCGTCCGGCGTATGGCTCCCGTTGCAACAGGTGGAAGGTCTTGTCGCAGACGGCGGCCCGCTCCCCGCGGACGAACCGGTGCCCGTCGTCGTCCTCGACCGAGCGGAACGGCCCGCGATACACCACCGCCTGCGTCCGCTCCAGGCACGCGCCCTGTTTCCCCTTGTGGGCGACCACCGTGACGGAGCGGAACTCGATCCCCTCGACGACCCGCCACGGCGTCCGCTCCCGCTTCACCAGCTCGATGCCGTGGAACCCGGCGTCCTCGAAGGCGCGCAGGAACTCGTCCTCGCGGTACGCCCCGGAGACGCACCCGGACCACAGCTCCGGGTCGCGGCGGAGGTGTTCGGGCACATCCTCGTCGGCGACGATGTCGCTGATCGCGGCCCGCCCGTGCCGCTTCAGCACGCGGAAGATTTCGGCGAACATTCGGCGGCGGTCGTCCGGCCGGACCAGATTCAAGACGCAGTTGGAGACCACGCAATCGACGCTCTCGTCGGCGACCAGCGGGTGCTCGCGGCGGAGGCGGTCTTCCGCCGCGCGGAGTTGGTGCCAGTCGGCCACCGAGGTGATCGGACGGGTCGCCAACTCCGCCGCCAGGCGGTCCAGGTCGAGGCCCAAATCTTGAATCGTGCCGTTGCGGAATTCGACGGTGTCGAACCCCAACCGGCGGGCGACTTCCGGCCGGTTCCGCCGCGCGAGCGCGAGCATCTCCGGGTTGCAGTCCACCACGATCACCCGCCCGGACGGGCCGGCCACCTGCGCGGCGATGAAGCAGATCTTCCCGCCGCCCGCGCCGAGGTCGAGAACCGTGTCGCCCGGCCGAACGAACGGCGTCGGGTCGCCGCAGCCGTAGTCGCGTTCGATGACCTCATCGGGGATGACGGTGAGGTACTTCGGGTCGTACTTCACCGGGCAGCACAGGGCCGGTTCGACCGCCTGCGCCCCGGCCTCGTACCGCTCGCGGACGGCGGCCTCGACGGACCCCGCCGGGGCGGCCATCGTTTTCGAACTCATGGGCGAACTCCAGGTGACCCGTCAGCGGGGCGGCGCGCTCCGCCTGTCGGCCCCCGATTATTAGACGCCGAAGTCGCCGACGCCCGACACCCTCGGATCAAGTTCACCCGTCGATGTTGCTCAGAAAGTCCTCGTAGCCCTTCTTGGCGGCGAACTCGGCGGCCATCAACTGCTTCTCCTTCGCTGTCAGTACGTCGAGTTCCGTCTCCTGGGCGGACAGCTTCTTCAGGTACTCGCCGTACACGTCCGCTTCCTTCGGCGTCTCGCGCAGGTTCTTGCGGACGCGGTCCTGATCGGCAGCGATCCGCTGGGTGTCGGCGCGCACCTGCTGCAACTCGCGGGTGAGGTTGTCCCACTTGGCCTTGAGTTTCAGGGCGTCGGTGAGTTTCGCCTTCAACTCCGGGCCAGCCTCATTCAAGTTAATGAAGAAGCGGATTTGGTCCTCGCTGCTGTTCGTGAGCGTGATCTCTTCGTTCAGGTCTCGCTCTTCGGTGACTTTAAACTCCGCCGACTTCCCGGCTTCCACCTTCGTCTCGAACCGCCACAGCGCTTCGGTCTCTTCGATGGGTTTGGCCGTGGCCACCAGTTTGAATTGCTGGTTGGTGCGGTTCGGGTGTTCGATGACCATCGTGCGGGCGGTGTCGCTCTTGTTGCTGATCTTATACGTCCGTTCGTCCCGCTGCTTGCGGGTGACGTGAACGATGCCCTTCTGGGCCTTCACCTGAGTGATGGTCGTCTTGCCGTCGCCGGTCTGCGGGATGACTTCACAGCCGAGGTCGATGGCGAACGCGATCATGCGCTCGTCGTTCGGGCTGATATCCAGGAACCGCGCGTCGCCGGCGTAGGTGCTGCCTTCGTACACCGTCACCGGGCCTTGTGCCAGGTTCGCCCCGGTGGTGTTCTTGAACCGCAACCCCAACAGCGGATGCTTGGCTTGCACCGCCTGGTTGTAAATACTCACGCGGGTGCCCTCGATGTCTTTGCCGACGATGGGCAGCAGCGCCGACTTCTGCCGCGCGAGGCTGACCGGCTGATCGATGACGTACTGGAAGAAGTCGCCGAGCTTGGACGCCGTGGCGGCACTCGGAGACGCGGCGAGGTCCATCCGCTCCGCCATCTCGCGGGCGAGTTCCCGGTTCTTGCCGGTCGCTTGCGGTTCAAATCCGGCGCTCAACTTCTGGTCGAGTTGGTCTCGGGGAACCTCTATCGCGGACTTCTCCAGTTCATTCCGCCCATCCGTGCCGCGCTTGTACATCGGGGTGGGGAGTGGGCCTCTCGACATGGACCTGCCCATGCCCGTCGGATTCCCGACGCCGCCATTCTGGAGATACCCGCCCTCATACGCGACCGGGCGGAGGGAGCGGAAGAGTTCCGGCTCGACGGTCGGGCGGTCCAGGAAGCGCGGGTTGTACAGGTCCATCTTGAAGCTGATCGGTCGGCCCGACACCAGCGCCATCTTAACGCCGCCCCAGTCTTCATCCGTGGTGTTCTCGATGACGGCCCACCCTTGCAGATACGGCTTCGCGTCCTTATCCAGTACCAGCCGATAACTCGTCTTCCAGATGGGGGCCTCGATGACGTAACCGACCTTCACCTTCCGTTTGCCGTCGCCGCTGAAGTGCATGCTCACCGCCTTCTTCTGCGTGTCGTGCGACGTGGCCAACACATCCAGCGCCCGCTTCAACTCGTTCTCCAACACCGGGTTGGTGAACCGCACCCGTTGAACGTCGGACATCTTCACGCACCGCATTCCCTCGGCCGTGAAGATGGTCAGCATGTTGGCATCCAGCGTCGTTGGCCCGACCGCCACCTTCTGAACTTCCACGCCGATGACGGTGCCGGTCAGGGTGCCCGGCTGGGCGGCGTTGCCCGGCAGCATGGTCAGTTCGACCTTCTCGCCACGGGCTTGCGTCAAGATGTTCGCCAGCGATGGTTGCTCGTTCAGGTTGATGGCGAAGCTGGCCAGCGTGCGGCTCACCGGCTCGCGGCTGTCGTAACTGACGGCCGTGATCGTCCCGCCGCTGAAGTCTTGCAACGTCATGGACTTGATCAGGTCGTTGATATCGGTCTCCGGGAACGTCAAATCGACGCGCGCATCGCCGTCCACTTCCCCGCTGCGGGCGTAGTAGCCGACGCCGGAGTTGAACATCACGACTTGCGTCAGCGGCAATCGCACCGCCGGCTTCGGGTCGCCATCTTGCTTGGCATTCGCGCCGATAAGATGGTCGGCGAACAGGCCGACGCCCGCCGCCACCAGCACCGGAACCGCCATCAGCCAGGGGCGCAGTCGCATGGGAGGAACCTCGGAGGGGAAACCGCGAGCGCGGTGAGAGAATGGACGCCGACGGGTCCATTATCCGCCTTCGCCGGCGGCACGTCCAGTTGAATGGGTGACGTCGTTACAGTTCCGAAGCTGACCGCGCGGAGTTCGCCGCCGGCGGTATGATGGCGGGATTCGCTCCACCGGTTCCCGCCATGGCCCGCCACACCGACGCCCCCGAACTGCCCGCCCTGTACGCCCACGTCAACCCCGGCCTGGAGGCGGTCGCGGCCGACGAGATCACCCGCGACCTGCACGGCGACGTGAAGCGCACCGAGAGCGGCGTGGTCGTGTTCCGGCTGAAGGACATCACGCCGGCCGTGCTGACGCTGAAGACGACCGAGGACGTGTACCTGCTGGCGTGGGGCAGCGACAGCCTGACGTACAAGGCCACGGACCTCGCCAACATCCAGAAGTGGACGGCGAAGAAACCCGACTGGCCGCTGCTGCTCCGGTTGCACCACGCCATCCGCCCGAAGACCAAGGGCAAGCCGAACTTTCACCTCGTCTGCCAGATGGAAGGCACACACGGGTACCGCCGGGTGGACGCGCTGGACGCGATGGCCGACGGGCTGAACGGCGTAATTCCCGCCGGGTGGCTGCCCGCCGAGGAGAACGCCTGGTTCGAAATCTGGCTGACGATCAAGGGGAAGACGGCCGTCAGCGGCGTGCGGTTGACCGACCGCACCATGCGGCACCGCACCTACAAGACCGAACACGTGGCCGCGAGCCTGCGGCCGAGCGTGGCCGGGGCGATGGCGCGGCTGGCCGGCATCGGGCCGGGGATGACGGTGCTGGACCCGATGTGTGGGGCCGGGACGATCCTGGCCGAGGCGGTGTCGCTGTGCGAGTCCCGGCGGATGCGAGACGTGAAGTACCTGGGCGGGGACATCGACCCGAACGCGGTGTTCTGCGCCGGGCAAAACCTGGGCAACCGGGGTGCCCCGGTCCTCACCCGCTGGGACAGCACCGAGTTGCCGCTGGACCGCGAGTGCGTGGACCGCATCGTCTGCAACCCACCGTTCGGCGTGCAACTGCTGATCCCGGACGACATCGAACCGCTGTACGAGGACGCCGTCAAGGAGTGGGACCGGGTGCTGCGGCCGGGCGGCCGTGCGGTGGTGCTGGTGAGCGAGTTCGATACCCTGCGGCATGAGGTCGAGAAGTTCGGCTGGGAATCGACGAAGCGGATGAAGTGCCGCGTCCTCGGCCAGCCGGCGATGCTCAGCGTGTGGACAAAGCCCGAGGACCGGTGAGGGGTCAATCGATGGACACGACTTCGCCGCCGGCCGGGGT
>JBBRUO010000035.1:0-19303 GCA_038247725.1 Gemmatales bacterium | reverse complement strand
GAGTCGGTGGGGTCGCCAAGAACCGACTCGGAGAGTCGGGCGACGGAAGAGGGCCGCACCGGTGATCGTCAGCGGGTAAAATTCCACTCGCCGAACGCCTTGGCACGGGAGTCCAGACGACGGTTAACACTTCACACCAGTCGGTCGGGTCCGTGATCGCCATCCGTTTGGACCAGCTCCGGGCGGGAGCGTTCGACGCCAGAAGGCACCCCGGCGTCCGGCGACCCCAAGGACGGAATGGAGATGCCGTCCCCTGCGGAGTCGCCGTTGCCGCCGCGGGCTACGTTGCCGACGAACAGCGTGTCGGCGATCGTGGTCGTACCGAGCACGGCGGGGACGGGAGCGAACAACGACCCGAGAGAACCGACCGCGGCAAAATGCTCCGCGGAGACCCGAAAACCCATTCACGGAATGGCCCTGCCATTCGTCCCGGCCAACTCGCCTTGTCCGGCCGCCCGCGACTGCTAAGACTTCCTTCGCGAACGGGGGCCGAAAAACCGACAACCGACGGACTTTCCCCCTCAACTTGAAACCGCCGTTGCGGTATGCTTGATCGAACCCCTCCGCCGGCCCGTTGCGGGCGGTCCCTCCCGAGTGTCACCCCAAATGGCCCCCTGGAACGGGTTACTCGAACGACTCCGCCCGAAGGCGTACGGGAGGCGGCACCCGCTGATCCTCATCAACGGGCTGGCCGAGCAGCACGAGTCCTGGTTCCGCAACCGCCGCTTCTGGGCGCGGCACTTCGACCTGTACCTGCCGAACATCCTGGTGTACGACGGCCCGGCCCTGCACGACCGCATCGCCGCCAAACAGCCGATCAACGTCGATTACCTCGTCGAGCAGTTGAAACAGTTCGTGGACCAGTACGTACAGCGGCCGCCGTACCATCTGGTGTCGAGCAGCCTGGGCGGGAAGGTGGCCGTCGAATTCGCCATCCGGTATCCGGAGCTGGTGAACCGGATGATTCTCCTGTGCCCGTCCGGGATGGGGGACGAGGAGAAACTGCCGATCCGGGACGGCGTGACCGGCGACGCCTACCGGCTGGTCCGCAGCGTGTTCCACAAACCGAAATTCGTGGACCGGGACGTGCTACGCTTTTACAAGCGGCAGATGGACGACAACCGCTGGAAGAAGGGCCTCCTCCGCACCGTGCGGGGCACGATGGACTCCGTCGTCCGCGGCAAGCTCAAGGAGTTGAAGCCGCTTACCCTGTTGGTCACCGGGTCCGAGGACAAGATTTGCGACCCGACGACCGCCGCCGAGGCCGCCAAGGAGTTGCGAAACGGCCACTTCCTGGAGATCCCCAAGTGCGGGCACGCCCCGCAGATCGAGCGGCACTGGCTGATCAACCGCCTGGTCGTTCACTTCCTGACATCGCCCAAACCCACCGCCACCCCCCGCTGGAGCCAACTCCTGTTGGCCAAGCCGCCTCGAGTACCCTCATGAGTATGACCCCGCCCGCCGCGACGACCAAAACCGTGAAAGCCCGCGGCCCCGACTGGTGGCTGATGGTGAAGAAGTTCTTCACCAAGGGGTCGAAGATCGCCTCGTTCGCCCCCAGCTCCCGCCGCCTGTGCGACAAGATGCTGTCGGGTATCGACTTCGACACGGCCAAGGTGATCGTCGAGTTGGGCGCGGGCACCGGGCCCGTCACCAAGCTGCTGCTGGAGCGGATCAAGCCGGGCACGCAGTTGCTCATCGTCGAGATCGAGCCGGATTTCTGCGCCCGCCTGCGGCAGCGGTTCCCGACCGCGAACATCGTCGAAGGGGACGCCAGCAAGTTGGACCAACTGCTGGCCGACCGCGGCATCTCGAAGGTGTGCCACATCGTCAGCGGTCTGCCGTTGCCGTCGTTCCCGGAGAAACTCCGCCGGTCGGTGCTGGGCACGTCCATGAAGATGCTCGGCGGGGACGGCACCTTCCGCCAGCTCACCGTCATGCCGTGGGTGTACAAGCGGCTCTACAAGAAGTACTTCACGAACGTGCGGTTCAAGTTGGAGCCGCTGAACCTGCCGCCGGCCGGCGTGTACCTCTGCAAGGGGTACAAGGCCGACGAGTTGCCGGCCGCCGAGTGACCGGCCGCCACCCATCCACCACGCAGTCATCCCCGGAACGCAAGCGAGCCGCACCACTCAGTGCGGCTCGCCTCATTTACTCTTGACAGCGCGTGGGCTTCCACCCGGTTACCCCACGACGGCGAGGATGTCGTCCTCGGTCATGACGAGGTACTCTTTGCCGTCCACGGTCACTTCGCTGCCGCTGTAACTGGTGAACAGCACGCGGTCGTTCACCTTCACCTGGAAGGTGGCCCGCTTGCCGTCATCCAGCGCCTTCCCTTCGCCCACCGCCAGCACCTTGCCCTGCTTCGGCTTCTCCTTGGCCGTGTCCGGCAGGATGATGCCGCCGGCCGATTTGTCGTCGGCCTCCATGCGCTCGACCACGATCTTGTCGTTGAGCGGGATCAGTTTCATCGGTCGCGTCTCCGAGTTCGGGAAAACGGTCATTCCGGCACGGGGGCCGGAGGAACGGTGGGGTCGGGGGCGGGTGGGCCGTACACCTGCGACAGGGCACGAGTCAGGGTGTGCAGCAGTAGGCTCTTGTTCACCGGCTTCGGGATGACACTGTACACCTGGGCCTGGAGCGCCTGCCGCAGGACGTCGCGGGTGGCGTCGGCGGTCACGAGGATGGCCGGCAACAGGGCGTTGAACAGCCGCACTTGCTGCAGCGCTTCCAGGCCGGTCATCCGCGGCATGTGCAGGTCGAGAAAGACGAGGTGGATCATCTCCACCTGCACGATCTCAATGGCCTCCTCGCCGCTGCTGGCGGTGAGGGCGGAGAAGCCGCGGTCCTTCAACAGGCCGGCGAGGGTCTCGCGGCTGCCTTTGTCGTCGTCCGTCACCAGGATCGAAAACGACACCTCAAGCCGCGCCACCGAGGAGTCGGCGGTCGGTGGGGTCGGATCCTGGGTCGTGGTCGTTTCAGCGGTCACCGTTCCACCTCCCGGATCGGTCCCGACCCGAGGGAGTCCCATTCGCGGGAATCGAGACGCAAACGCAATGCCGGCGCGGGAAGAGGCTCGTTTCGGCGGTCTAAAGCCCAATCCTATCTCAAGTTGCGTCGCCTGTCACGCCTAATTCCGGGGCCGGCTCGCCCGCCAAACCGTGCGGGGGAATCAGTCTCCCTGTCAGGCTGGCAGCACGTCCCCGCCGGCCGTCCATGTCAGGGAAACCGTTTTCCACGTCGCCGGCGTCACCATTTTACCGGCAGCGAGTTCCAGAAGTAGACCCGCGAGATTGGTCGCCGCCGCCGCCCGCAGTCCGACGTAGGAAGTTGTCAACCGGGGGTTGAGTTCAACGGCCACATCACCCGACCCGTCCGTCGGTTCGCCCAAAATGAGATCGACGCCGACGAATCCGAACAGCCCCCGCACGCACCCCACCGCTTTCGTGGCCAGACGAACCGCCCGCTCCGCCAGCGGTTCGGCCAGCGGCAGCCGCCCGCCGAGGTACTTGAACCGGCCGTCTTCGGAAAGCTGTTGAATGGTGGGGAGCAACGGGACGAGGGCGGGCGGCACCGCCTTCCCGTTCGCGTCCTTCGCCGGCGGGCCGACGAGAAACGCCACACTGCACGCCAACCCCGGCACGTACGGCTGCACGATGCGAGAGCCGGTCCCTTCCACCAGCCGGACCGCGTCCTCGTAGTCCGCGACCGAGTTCAGCAGGTGCATGTCCTCCGAGCCGGCCCCGTCGCGGGGTTTCAGCACGGCGGGATACTCGGTCGGGCGGTCGTCGGCCGGATTCGTGGCCGGTTGCGGGACGCGGTGTTTCGACCAGTGGCGGGACAAGTGCAGTTTGTCGGCGGTCTGGGCGATGGCGTCCGGCGACGGGCCGAGCAGCTTGCCCCCGGCCTTCAGCACGTCTCGCGCGAGGTGCTCGAGTTCCCCGCCGGTCTCCGGGGCGATGAGCAGTGTCCAGTCGGCCCGCTTCGCCAGTTCGCGGAACCGCGGTTGGTGCTGGGCGTCCGGCACGCCGTCGGGGAAGGCCAGAACTCCCACGTTGGCCACGGCGGCGAAGTCGGCCGTCGCCGCGTCCCGCATGGCTCGCCCCTCGACGTACAGCGAGTGCAGCGGGGTACCGGGTTGCTCGCCGAGCCGCCGGGCGGTGACGAATTCGTACACGAAGACGGTTGGCATCGGAGAGTTCACCCCAGTTCAGTTCCGCGCGAGTCGGTCGCAGTTGGCCTATTGATTTCGTCGCTTCCGAACCCTTTTCCTTCGCGTCGGCCGTCTGGTACACTGAATTCAAGCCATCCTCCCCGACGGGCCATCTCCCATGACACGCGCGTTTTTGTTCCTGCTCGTCGTGCCCGCGCTCGCCACCGCCGGCGACCCGACGCTCAAGCAACTGGAATTCTTCGAGAAGAAGATCCGCCCGGTGCTGACCGAGCATTGCGGCAAGTGCCACGGCGCGGAGGCGGTGGCCGCGAAGAAGATCAAGGGCGGTCTGTTGCTGGACACGAAGGCCGGCCTCCTGGCGGGCGGGGACAGCGGCCCGGCCGTGGTGCCTGGCAAACCCGCCGACAGCCTGCTCTTCCAGACGCTCACCTACGACCACGACACCCAGATGCCGCCGAAGGGGAAACTGCCCGCCGCGGTGATCGCCGACTTCCGCCAGTGGATTCAGGACGGCGCGGCCGATCCCCGCACCGGCGCGGCCAAAGCCCGGCAAGTCGGCATGACCGTCGCGGCCGGCAAGAAGTTCTGGGCGTATCAGCCGATCTCCCGGCAACGAACCACCGGCATCGACGGACACATCGACGCCGCGATCAGGAAGGCCGGTTTGATGCCCGCACCGGCGGCCGATCCCGCGACCCTCGCCCGCCGCCTGTACTTCGACCTGACCGGGTTGCCGCCGACGCCGGAGCAACTGGCCGCGTTCCAGACCGCCGACTACGAGAACGTGGTCGATCAACTCCTGGCGTCGCCGGCGTTCGGCGAGCGGTGGGGGCGGCACTGGCTGGACGTGGCCCGGTTCGGGGAATCCCTGACGCTCCGCGGGTTCATCCTGCCGGAAGCGTGGCGGTACCGCGATTACGTCCTCGACGCCTTCAACGCCGACATGCCGTTCGACCAGTTCGTCCGCGAGCAGTTGGCCGGCGACCTGCTGCCGGCCACCGACCCCGCCGCCCGCCGCCGCCAACTGACCGCCACCACGTTCCTCACGCTCGGCAACACGAACCTGGAAGACCAGGACAAGAAGCAACTGCGGATGGATCACGTGGACGAGACGCTGGACGTGATTTCCAAGGGGTTCCTGGCGCAGACGGTGACGTGCGCCCGCTGCCACGACCACAAGTTCGACCCCATCCCGACGGCGGACTACTACGCCCTGGCCGGCATCCTGCGGAACGTCAAGGCGATGGACCACGCGAACGTGTCGAAGTGGGTCGAGGTGCCGCTGCCGATGGACGCCGACGCCGAGGCCACCTACGCGGCGCACGAGGCGCAGGTCGCGGCCGTGCAACTGCGGATCAAGGCCGCGAAGGCGAAGGGCGGGGTGGCCGCCGCGAAAGGAGTGCTGGCGGTGAAGGACGTGCCGGGCGTCGTCGTCGATGACGCGGACGCCAAGAAGGTCGGCACCTGGCAGCCGTCCACCCACAACGGCATTTACATCGGCGACGGGTACGTCCACGACCAGGACGCCGGCAAGGGCGAGAAGACGCTCACCTTCGCCACCGAACTGCCCACCGGAAAGTACGAGGTGCGGCTGGCCTACGCGCCGGGCGGCAACCGCGCCGACAAGGTGCCCGTCACCGTCATGAGCGCCGACGGCGAGAATGACCTGACCGTGAACATGACCCGGAACCCGCCGCTGGACGGCCGCTACGTGTCACTCGGCGAGTACCGCTTCGAGAAAGGCGGCCAGAGCTTCGTGCTGGTCTCCACCACCGGCACCAAAGGGCACGTCTGCCCGGACGCCGTGGTGTTCGTGCCGCTGGACCCGAAGGCGGTCGCTCCGAAGACCGCCGGGAAGCCGCCCGCCCCGAAGGCGAAGGGGGACGACCTGCCTGCGCTCGAAGCCGAGTTGAAGAAACTCCAGGCGAGCGGGCCGAAGCGGCCGCGGGTGATGACCGTCGTGGAAGAGCCGAAAATCGAGGACGCGAAGGTCCACATCCGCGGGCTGGTCGGCAACCAGGGGGCGACGGTGCCACGCGGGTTCCTCCAGGTGGCGACTACCGGCCCAATGCCGAAGTTGCCGGCGAACCAGTCCGGGCGGAAAGAGTTGGCCGAGTGGATCGCCTCGGCGGACAACCCGCTGACCGCCCGCGTGTTCGCCAACCGCGCCTGGCACTGGCTGTTGGGCAGCGGGCTGGTCCGCACCGTGGACAACTTCGGCACCACCGGCGAAGCCCCCAGCCACCCGGAACTGTTGGACGAACTCGCCGCCGGGTTCGTCGCCGACGGGTGGAGCGTCAAGAAACTGGTGAAACGGATCGTGCTGAGCGACACCTACCGGCGGGCCAGCGCGACCGCCCCGGATTCGCCGCGGGTGGCGGCCGACCCGGAGAACCGGCTGTTCGGCCGAGCCAACCGCCGCCGCCTGGACGCCGAGTGCATCCGCGACGCCATACTGAGCGTGTCCGGCGAACTGGACTCGGCGCGGGGCGGGCCGACGTTCGCCGCCAAGTTGACCGCCGACTACGGGTACACCCACGCGTCACTTCGCCGGAGCGTCTATTTGCCGGTGTTCCGCAACGCCCTGCCGCCGATCTTCGACGCCTTCGATTTCGCCGACCCCAGCCTCGTCGTCGGGGCGCGGTCGGCCAGCACCGTCGCCCCGCAGGCGCTGTTCCTGCTGAACGACCCGTTTCCCATTTCCCAGGCGAAGGCGGCCGCGGAACGGCTCCTGGCCGAGAAATTCCCGACCGACTCGGCGCGCCTGGATTTCCTGTACCGGTGGTGCCTGAGCCGCTTGCCCACGGCCGGGGAGCGGGCGGTCGCGGCGCGGTTCTTGGCCGCGTCCGCAACGCCCGCCGACGCCTGGGCTGGGCTTTTCCAGGCCGTGTTCGCCTCCGCCGACTTCCGCTATCAGGAGTAACCCCACGGCCGCGGGCGTGACGGGATTTTCCCAAGCGAGTGTCCAAATATGCTTGCATGAAAAAAATAAGTGGGCATCGTGGACTTTTCATGTTGAATTCACGGCTTCCGGCGGGTAAAACTTGTTTGTGGGTGTTGGCCTCTTCACACATCAGCCCGACACCACACTCGCAGTCTTCTCCTCCAGTCTCCGAGGTACTCGTATGCAGTTTTCTCTCCCGAAACGCGCTCGCAAGGGCTTCACCCTCATCGAACTCCTGGTGGTGATCGCGATCATCGCCATCCTGATCGGCCTGTTGCTGCCGGCGGTCCAGAAGGTCCGCGAGGCCGCCGCCCGCATGTCGTGCAGTAATAACCTGAAGCAGATCGGCCTGTCGGCTCACAACTACCACGACACCGTCGGCAAACTCCCCCACAACGGCACCAACCGCAACATCGGCTCCAGTGTTTATAACCCCGACGACTGGTGCTGGGCGTTCCAGATCCTGCCGTACATGGAGCAAGATAACTTGGCGAACGCCGTGCGTACCCTGGTGACGGCCGCCGCTCCCCCCGCTGCCCCGAACCTGCCGAGCGGGCTCAGTCAGGCGCGGGTGAAAACATACCTCTGCCCTTCCCGCGACCGCGGCGGGTTCTCGAGCAACGGTGCGAATAACATCGGTGGTGCCCCAGGCTACAACGGGCCGTTCACCGACTACAAGATGAACTGGGTTTCGTTCGATAACCGCAGTAACAACGACCCCGGCCGCCTGTCGATGTCTATCATTACCGCCTCGCGGGGTACCAGCAATTTGATCTACGTCGGCGAAGGCTACCTGAATCCGAACGAGTACCGCCGCAACCACGGCAGCAACTGGGAAGAGGTGATCTACTCCGGCGGCTATGGCGGCACCGGTCGCGGCAGCACGCAAATCCTCAAGGATGATGTCAACGTCGGTCAAGGCGACCGCTGGGGTTCGGCGCACACCGCTGGGGCCCAGTTCGTGTTCTGTGACGGGAGCGTCCGGAACGTCCGCTACTCCCTCACCGGGACCCTGGCCATGAGCGACGCCCTGCGGTGGAACAGCCCCAACGTCTCCAACCTCGATTGATTCGTTCGGATCGCCGTGACACCCACCATGCCCTCGCTTCGAGGGCATGGTTCATTTCCACACCCTCTCCGCCCGGCACGACACCCATGACCCGCCACACTGTTCGCTCGCTGCTCGTGTGCCTAAGCCCCGCGCTCGCGTTGCTCCTTGGCGGTTGCGGCCCGTCCGCCGCCCGCACCGTCGAAGTGAAGGGCAACTTGGTGCTGCCGCCGAACTTGAAACTGGCCGAGACCGACACGATCGCCATCACGTTCTTGGCGGACGGGGACGCCAAGGCCCAGGGTGGGAACGCCAGCATGACCGGCAAGGATCGATCTTTCACCGCGCAGGTGCCGACCGGGAAGTACAAGATCGCCGTCGAGATCCAGGCCTACGCCGGCGAGAAGGGGGCCGATCAACGCAACGAGAAGTACTCCCAGGCCGTCGGCAAGTTCAACAGCGGTGCCACCTCGCTCCGCTACGAAGTGACCGATGCGGAACAGCAGAGCATCACCATCGACCTCGCCAAAGAAACCGTGACCAAGAACTGAGAGTGAACCGCAACGGCCGTGGCTCGCCGAGCCCTTGGGGAATCGTCATGCGTGCCCCTCCCGTCGATTCCGCCGGCACCCGTTCCTACCGCTTGGTGGGGGCGGGTGCCGTGTTCGTTTCCCTGGCCCTCTTCATCGGTTGCTCCCGTGACGGGCCGCCGGGAACACCGTCGCCGACCGACGCACCGCCCGGCTGGTTTCAAGACGTCTCCGACGCCTCCGGGCTGGCGTTCGTCCACGACGCCGGGCCGACCGGCCAGTTCCCCATGCCGCAATCGATGGGGTCCGGCGTAGCCTGCCTCGATTTCGACGGCGACGGGCTGCTCGACGTGTACCTCCTCACCTTTGGCGGCGAACGGTCGGCGAACACCAACCGCCTGTTCCGCCAGATTTCCCCCGGCAAGTTCCAGGATGTCACCGCCGGGTCAGGACTGGGGATCGCCGGGGCGTTCCACGGCGTTGCCGTCGGCGACGTGAACAATGACGGCAAACCGGATGTCGTCGTCACCGGGTTGGGGACGCTCAAGTTGTTCCTGAACCTCGGCGCGGGGAAGTTTCGGGACGCCACGGCCGAGTCCGGTCTCGTGAACCTGTCGTGGGGCATGTCGGCGGCGTTCGCGGACATCGATCGCGACGGCTGGCTCGACTTGTTCGTGGTCAACTACCTCGACTTCGACCCGAAGGTCGAATGTAAAGACCCGGCCGGCGTCCGGGACTTCTGCGGCCCGAACACCTTCGGCGGCACCGCCAGCAAACTGTTCCGCAACCTCGGCCGGGGGGACGCTCGGTTCCAGGACATCAGCCTGAGTTCCGGCCTCGCCCAGGTGAAGGGGCCGGGCCTCGGTGTCACCGTCGCGGACTTCGACGGCGACGGCTGGCCGGACCTGTTCGTCGCGAATGACGGCCAGCCGAACCGCCTGTGGGTGAACCAGAAGGACAACACGTTCGCGGAGGAGGCGGTCAGCCGCGGGGTGGCCATGACCGTGATGGGCAAGTCCTACGCCGGCATGGGCGTCGCGCGGGGGGACGTGGACGGCGACGGCCTACTCGACCTGTACGTCACGCACCTCGGCAGCGAGCAGAACAACCTGTGGAAGCAGGGGCCGCGCGGCCAGTTCCGCGACACCACCGCCGCCGCCGGCCTCGCCGCCACCCAGTGGCACGGCACCGGTTTCGGCACCCTGATGGCCGACTTCGACAACAATGGGGCCCTCGACATCGCCGTCGCCAACGGGCGGGTGTTCCGCGGCGGGCAGGCCACCGGCACGACCCTCGGCTTCTGGGAAACCTACCTCGAGAAGAACCAACTGTTCGTCGGCGACGGCACCGGCAAATTCCGCGACGCCTCGCCCGATAACGGCGTCTTCTGCGGGTACTGGAACGTCGCCCGCGGGTTGGTCTCCGCCGACTTCGACGGGGACGGGGCACCCGACCTGCTCGTCGCCCCGATCGGGGACAAGGCCCGGCTGTTCAAGAACGTGGCCCCGAATCGCGGGCACTGGCTGACGGTCCGCGCGTTCGACCCGAAGACCCGCCGCGACGCCTACGGGGCCGAAGTCCGCGTCCGGGCCGGCGGCAAGGAGTACCTGAGGGTTGTCCAGCCGGCCGAGAGTTACCTGTCCAGCGGCTCGCCGGTCGTTCACTTCGGCCTCGGCGCGGCGGAGAAAGTCGAGTCGATTCAAATTGCTTGGCCCGACGGCCCGGTCGCCACCGAAGTGTTCCCCGGCGGGCCGGCGGATCGTGCCGTCACGCTCACCCGCGGCGAGGGAACGACACCATGAAGGCGAAACCGACCCCGCAATCGGCACCCGTGCCACCCCCGCCGCCGGTCGCAACCGCCGCGCCCCGCGCGGTACAGGCTCCCGTCGCGGCTCCGCCGAATCCACTCCGGTGGCGATTCCTGCTGGTGCTCCTGCTGGTGGGAATCGCCGGTGGCGGCGTCTGGTACTTCGCCGGGCGGGACACGCCACCGGAGCCGCCGTTCCCCGACGGCATCACCGACGCCGAGGTGCGGCAAACCTTTGAAGCCGCACGGGCCAAATTGCTGGAATCCCCCCGCGACGGGGCCGCCTGGGGCGAGTACGGCACCGTCCTCCTGGCCAACTTGTTCGACAAGGAAGCGGTCGTCTGCTTTCTGGAAGCCGAAAAGCGCAGCCCGGACGACCCCCGCTGGCCCTTCGCCCGCGCGCAGGTGGCGCTGAAGCGAGACCCGGAGAACGCCTTGGCGTTGCTCGAAACGGCCGCCGACAAGGCGAAAAACAACCCGAAGTACAAGCAGGCGTTTAGCCTGACGCTGGCGGAGACGCTGCTCGAACGCGGCGAGACCGATCGGGCGGAGGCCTTGTTCGCGGATCACTTGACCCCGCCGGACCCGGAACGGGCGGAGTACGGACTCGGGCTGGTCGCCGTCAGCCGGGGCGACCGCGAGGCGGCGACCGCGCACTTCCTGGCCGCCGTCCACCACCGCGCCTGCCGCAAACAGGCCACGTCCCAACTCGCTCGCCTGGCGCGGGTGCGGGGGGATGTCGCCGCCGCCAAGCAGTACGAGGCCGAGGCGGCCAACCTGAACCAGGACCCGCCGTGGCCCGACCCGTATCTGGATCGACTGGTGACCCTGCTCGTCGGGACCCGCGGGCGCGACCGGCGGATCGAACTGCTGGAGCGGGACGACCGCATCCCCGAGGCGCTGGCACTGTATCTGGCGGCCATCCGCGAGCAGAAGACCAGCAAGGCACTCACCGGCGCGGGCGTGAACCTCGCCCGGCTCGGCCGCTACGACGAGGCGATCACCCACCTCCGCGAGGCGGTGCAAGTCGATCCGAACGACACGAACGCCCAGTACACGCTGGCCCTGGTCGCGTTCACCAAGTGGGAGAAGGTGGCGGTCGCCGACCCCTACGCGGCGGAGTTGGCCGGCGGCTTCCGCGAGGTAATGACGCACGCCCGCACGGCCGCCGAGTTGAAGCCCGACCACTATCAGGCGCTGCTGTTCTGGGGGCTCGCCCTGAAGTACCTGGGCGAGCCGAAGGCCGCCATCGACCCTCTCCAGCGAGGGCTGACCGTGGCCCCGGAGAACTTCGACCTGCAACTCGGCCTCGGCCAAGTGCTGGCCGCCACCGGCGACCGCGCCGGGGCCAAGGCGCGGTTCCTGACGGCGAAGCGGCTCAACGGGAACGACCCCCGCCCCGACGCCGAACTGCGAAAGCTCGGCGAGTGACGCGGGATGTCCCTCCCCGTCGGCCGCGTGGTGAATACCGTTTCCTTATGACTCCTATCGCCATCGTCGGGTGGGCCACGAGGCTCCCCGGCACCGGAATCGACCCGGCCGCGTTCTGGACCGCCGTCGCCTCGGCCGCCGACCTATCCACGGACGTACCCGCCGGCCGCTGGCTGTTGCCGCCGGAGCGGTGCCTCGATCCCCGCATCCCCCACCCCGATTCGGTGTACTCCGCTCGCGGGTACTACCTCGACCCGTTCACGGCGGACCCCCGCGCGGTGAACGTCCCCGGCGGGTTGCTGAACCAGCTCGACCCGCTGTTCCATCTGGTGCTGGATGTCGGCCACCGCGCGTGGGGGTCGGCGAAGACTGACGAGACCGACCGGCGGAAGGCCGGCGTCATCCTCGGCAACATCTGCCTGCCGACCGACGCCTCGTCGGCACTCGCGCGGCAGTACTTAGGCGATCCCAAGTCGGCGGAGCCAGTCCACCCGCTCAACCGCTACGTCGCCGGGTTGCCGGCGGGACTGCTGGCGAAGTCGCTCGGCCTCGGCGCGGGCACTTTCACCCTGGATGCCGCGTGCGCCTCGACACTGTACGCGATCAAACTGGCGGGCGACGAGTTGCAGTCCGGGCGGGCGGACGTGATGCTCGCCGGCGGGGCGAACCGCTCCGACTGCCTGTACACGCAGATGGGGTTCGCGCAACTCCGCGCGCTGTCGGCGTCCGGTCGCTGCTCGCCATTCAGCAATGCCGCCGACGGGCTGATGGTCGGCGAGGGGGCGACGGTGTTCGTGCTGAAGCGGTTGCCCGACGCCGAGCGAGACGGCGACACCATCCACGGCGTCATCCGCGGGTGGGGCCTCAGCAACGACACCCACGGCAACTTGCTCGCCCCGGCGAAGGAGGGGCAACTGCGGGCGATGCGGGCGGCGTACCAGATGGCCGACTGGCAGCCGAACGAGGTCGATCTCATCGAGTGCCACGCCACCGGCACGCCGGTCGGGGACGCGGTGGAATTCGACAGCCTCCGGGAGTTGTGGGGCGGCGCGGCCGGGCGGTGCGTCATCGGCTCAGTGAAGTCCACCGTCGGCCACCTGCTCACCGGCGCGGGCGGACCGGCGGTGTTGAAGGTGCTGCTGGCGTTCCGCGAGAAGACCCTACCGCCGCAGGCGAACTCCACCGATCCCAACCCGGACCTGGACTTCGCCGGCAGCCCGTTCCGCGTGTTGAAGGCCGCCGAGCCGTGGGACACGCACGGCACCCACCTGCCCCGCCGCGCGGCCGTCAGTGGGTTCGGCTTCGGCGGGGTGAACGCCCACCTGCTGTTGGAAGAGTACGCCCCCGACGCCATGCCGAAGCTGGTGCTGCCGGGGGCGTCGCTGACGTGGAAGAGGCTTCAGGCGGAGGTGGCGGCGGACGACCCCGTTGCGGTGGTGGGGATGGCCGCGCACGTCGGCCCGTGGGAAAACTTGGCCGCGTTCGCACCACAGGCGCTGGGGCTGGCTCCGGTGGTGCCGCCGACGCCGAAGCGGAACGGCTGGGGCGACGGCGACGCGCCGTGTCCGCCGGGGTACTTCGTCGAGGCGGTGACGGCGCCCCGCGACCGCTTCCGCATCCCCCCGCGCGAGCTGGAGGACATGCTGCCGCAGCAACTGCTGATGCTGACGGTGGCCGCGGACGCGCTGGCCGACGCCTCGCCCGCCGACCCGCCGGCGGTCATCGACACCCGGTCCCAGCCCGGTGACGCGGAATTCCGCACCGGCGTGTTCGTCGGGCTGGGGTTGGATCTGAACACCACCAACTTCCACCTGCGGTGGGCCGAGTTAGAAGCGGGGGCGGGGGCGACCTGGAAACCCCTCACGGCCGACCGCACGCTGGGCGCGCTGGGCAGCATCGCGGCCAGCCGGATCGCGCGGGCGTTCCGCTTCGGCGGGCCGAGCTTCACCTGTTGCAGCGAGGAGTCGTCGTCCGGAACGGCGGTGGCGCTGGCGGTTCGCGCCCTGCGGCGGAAGGAGATCGACCGCGCCGTCGTCGGCGGGGTGGACCTCGCCGGCGACCCGCGCCAACTCCGCGCGTCGGCGGCGGCTCGACCGGTCAACCCGCTCGGAGCGGCCGACCCGCTGGGCGAGGTGGAAACCGGCCTCGTGCCGGGCGAAGGCGCGGCGGCGGTGGTGCTGAAGCGGTTGGCCGACGCCGAGCGGGACGGGGACCGCATTTACGCCGTCATCCGGGGCGTCGGGGTCGCCAGTGGCGGCGCGGCGGACGGGGCGGGAAGCGACGCGGCGACCTACGCCAGTTCGCTGGTGCGGGCGTGCGCCGAAGCCGGGACGGACCCGGCCGAGGTGGACTTCCTGGAGGGCACGGGGTCGGGGTGTACCGCCGACGACAAGCCGGAAGCGGAGGCGCTGTCGGCCTTGCTCGGCGCGACGCGGCGGCCGTTCCCGCTGGCCGTCGGCGCGGGCCGCGGGCGGTTCGGGCACACCGGCGCGGCGTCGGCTGTGGTCGGGCTGATCCGCGCGGCGCTCGCGATTCACCACCAGACGTTGCCGCCGACCGTGCCGGCCGGCCGCATCCAGCCGGCCGACGGGGTGTATTCCGCCCGCTCGTCGCGGTTCTGGCTGGCCGACCGTGATCACACCCGCCGCGCGGCGGTGGCGGCGACCGGGGCCGACGGCAGTTCGATCCACATCGTCCTGGAAGAGTGGGCCAAGCGGCCGGCGGCGACGCTCGCGGCGGTGCCCGCGCCCGCGCCGCTGCCCGAAGCGGTGGTCGTGGTGGACGGCGGCAGCGGGGCGGAAGTCGCCGAGAAGTTGTACCAGTTGGAACTCCTCGCCGACGACCGGCAGGGGTGGCCGGTCCTCGCGCTGGCCACCCACTGGCACCGCGCGTTCCCCCCGCACCCGCAGCGGAAGTACGCCGTCACGTTCGTCGCGCGGTCGGTGTCCGAACTCCGCACACAGGTCGATGTGGCGTGGGAGTCGATCCGCCACCGGCCGGAAGCGCCACTCATGCCGGACCCGGCCCCGGCGGTGCGGGACCGCGTCTTCTACTCGCCGCACCCGCTCGGCCCGAAGGGGCAAATCGCCCTGGTGTTCCCCGGCTCTGGGAACCAGTTCGCCGGCATGGGCCGCGACCTGAGCGGGTGGTTCCCGGCGGTGTTCCGCGCGCAACAGGCGGAGAACGAGTTCCTCCGCGGGCAGTACGCGCCGGACCGCTTCTGGGCCGACTTCCTGCCGCCCGACACGCACGCGCGGACGTTCCTGTTCGGCCAGGTGACGCTCGGCGCGGCGGTCGCGGACATCCTGGTGTCACTGGGGGTGAAGGCGGACGCGATGGTCGGGCTGAGCCTGGGCGAGAGCGCCGGCCTGTTCGGGGTGCGGGCGTGGGCCGGGCGGGACGAGATGTTCCGCCGCATCCGCGAATCGAGCCTGTTCGACACCGACCTCGGCCCGCCGTTCGACGCCGCCCGCCGGGCGTGGGGCGTGCCCGCCGTGGAGTGGGTGTCCGGGGTGGTGTCGGCGTCGGCCGACGACGTGCGGTCGAAGCTGCGGCCGGGGTTGCGGGCGTACCTGCTCATCGTGAACACGGCGACCGAGTGCGTCGTCGGCGGCGAGCGGGCGGACGTGGACCAACTGGTGGCGGCAGTGGGCAAAGCGTTCGTCCCCTTGAGAGGGGTGACACTGGCGCACTGCGAGGCCGGCCAGCCGGTGGAGGGGCCGTACCGCGACCTGCACACGCTCCCGACCACCCCGCCGAGCGTGCGCATCTACAGCGGCGCGCGGGGCCGCGCGTACCCGCCGACCTCGGCGAACGCGGCCGACAGTATCACCGCCGGGCTGCTGAACACCATCGATTTCCCGGCCGTGGTGAACGCGGCGTACCGCGACGGGGTGCGGGCGTTCGTCGAGGTCGGACCGGGGGCGTCTTGCACGCGGATGATCGGCTCCATTTTGAGCGACCGCCCGCACCTCGCCCGCGCCGTCACCCCGCCCCGGCAAGACGCGGTGTCGGCCACCCTGCGGGCCGTGGCCGCGCTGATCGCCGAGCGGTTGCCGGTAGACTGGACGAAGTTGCCGACGTGGGAGCCGCCGGTCGCCGTGGCGTTCGCGCCGTCGGTGCGGGTGCCGGTCGGACGGGAGCCGGTCGGGTCGCACTTGGTGACGACGCCCCCGGTTCCGCCGCTGCCGGCATCGCTGGTGACCACGCCCCGCCCAGTCCCGACCCCGGCCCCGTTACCCCCGGTCGCGGCGGCCGCCCCACCACCGCCGCCGGTTCCGGTCCCGGCGACGCCGGCCGAAGACCCGTTCGTCGCCGCCGCGCTGCACGCGCAGATGGGGACCATCGCCGCGCACGAGCAGTTCCTGCGGGTGCAAGCGGGGTTCACCGAAACCGCGATGGCCGCGCTGACGTTGCATCAGGAGCTGGTGCGGCGGTTGATGGGTGCGGATTCTTTGTTAGCCCGACGCGCAAGCGAGGGGCCAACCGCCGATGGCGGAGATCACCCACAAGCCAGCGCCCCTCGCTTGCGCGTCGGGCTAACAGAACACGTCCCCCGCGCCCTCACCTTCGAGCAATGCACCGAGTTCGCCGTCGGCAAGATCGGCAACATCCTCGGTTCGCGATACGCCGAAGTGGACGCCTTCCCCACGCGGGTGCGGCTGCCGGCAGGGCCGCTCATGCTCGTGGACCGCGTGCTGGAGATCGAGGGCGAGCCGTTGTCGATGACGCGGGGGCGGGTGGTGACGGACCACGCCGTCCGCGCCGACCGCTGGTACCTGGACAACCACCGCTGCCCGACCAGCGTGACCGTCGAATCGGGGCAGGCGGACTTGTTCCTGGCCGGGTATCTCGGCATCGACTTCCAGACGCGCGGGCTGGCCGTGTACCGCCTACTGGATGCCGTCGTCACCTTCCACCGCGAGCTGCCACGGGTCGGCGAGCGCATCGAATACGACATCCACATTGACGAGTTCTTCCGCCAGGGCGACTCGTGGCTGTTCCGCTTCCGCTTCGAGGGCACGATCAACGGCGAACCGCTCCTCAGTATGGCGAACGGGGTGGCCGGATTCTTCACCGCCGCCGCGCTCGCGGCGGGTCAGGGGATCATCCACACGAAGCTCGACCGTCAGCCGATGCCGGGGACGCGGCCCGCCGACTGGCAACCGCTGGTGCCGTTCGAGGTAACATCGCTGGACGCGAGGCAGGTCGTGGCCCTCCACGCCGGCGATGTGGTCACCGCCTTCGGGCCGGCCTTCGCCGGGTTGCCGCTGCGGAATCCGATACGGCTGCCGGCCGGGATGCTGCGGCTGGTGGATCGGGTGCCGCTGCTCGACCCGACGGGCGGGCGGTTCGGCCTGGGGTTGGTCAGCGCCGAGTACGACATCCGGCCGAAGGAGTGGTTCATCGAATGCCACTTCATCGACGACAAGGTGATGCCCGGCACGCTGATGTACGAGTGCTGTCTGCACACGTTGCGAATCCTGCTCATGCGCATGGGCTGGGTCGGCGAGGACGGGGAAGTCACGTGCGAGCCGGTGCCAGGCGTGAAGAGCCGGCTGAAGTGTCGGGGGCAGGTGTTGGACACCACGGGCGTCGTCACTTACGAGGTGAGCGTGAAGGAACTCGGCTTCCGCCCGGAGCCGTACTGCGTCGCGGATGCGCTCATGTCCGCCGACGGCAAGCCGATCGTGGAGATCACGAACTTGTCGCTGCGGATGTCGGGCCTTACGGAGGACAAGCTGAAGAAGGTGTGGAGTTCTTTGCTGGCCCCCCCCTCCCCCCTAACCCCCCTCCCGCCAGGGGAGGGGGGGACCAGCAAAGACAAAACCCTCATCCCGCTTGGGGAGGGGGGGCCACTTTACGGCCCCGACAGCATCCGCGCGTTCGCCGTCGGCAATCCCTCCGAGGCGTTCGGCGAGCCGTACCGCGTGTTCGACCGCGACCGCGTCATCGCCCGGTTGCCCGGCCCGCCGTACCAGTTCCTCGACCGCGTGGTGTCCGTCGTCGGCGCGCCATTCGTGCTGAAGGAGGGGGCGGCGTGCGTGGCCGAGTACGACGTGCCGGCCGACGAGTGGTACTTCGACGCCAACCGCTGCCCCCGGATGCCGTTCAGCATCCTGCTGGAAGTCGCGTTGCAGCCGTGCGGGTGGCTGGCCGCGTATTGCGGGTCCGCCCTGACCAGCGAAACGGATTTGTCGTTCCGCAACCTGGGCGGACGGGGGACACAACTCGCCGAGGTCGGGCCGGATATCGGCACCCTGACCACCGCCGTCACCATGACGAAGGTGTCCCAGTCCGCCGGCATGATCATCCAGCATTATGACATGAAGGTGACAGCGCGGGACGGCCGGCCGGTATACGAAGGGACGACGTACTTCGGGTTCTTCGCCAAGGAGGCGCTGCGGAACCAGGTGGGCATCACCGGGGCGAAGGTGCCGTACCTCGACGCCGACCAACTGGCGTTCGCCGAAAGTGGGACGCTGCCCGCCGACCCACCCTTCCCCGCCTCGATGCTGCGGATGGTGGACGGCATCGACGGCTACCTGCAGCGCGGCGGGGCGGCCGGGCTAGGACTGATCCAGGGGCGGATCGCCGTCGATCCGGGGTTCTGGTTCTTCCAGGCCCACTTCCACCAAGACCCCGTGTGGCCCGGTTCGCTGGGGCTGGAATCGTTCCTGCAACTGCTGAAGTTCGTCGCCTGGAAGAAGTGGGGGACGGTGCCGGATGGCGGCTGGCAAGTGGTCGCGGTGGGCGAACCGCACCAGTGGACGTATCGCGGGCAGGTGCTGCCGACCGACCGCGAAGTCGTTGTCGTGCTGGAAGTCACGGCGGCGGACGAGGCCGCCCGCAAGATCACCGCGAACGGGTTCCTCACCGTGGACGGCCGCGTCATCTACCAGATGGCGAATTTCGTCCTACAGTGACTATAGGTGTACTCGTCGCGTTCGCT
The DNA here is from genome assembly GCA_038247725.1 of Gemmatales bacterium. GTDB lineage: Bacteria > Planctomycetota > Planctomycetia > Gemmatales > Gemmataceae > JALHQU01. Next base: position 417 of record JBBRUO010000035.1, on the reverse strand, counting down.
GGCGACAGGCACCGGCTCGGCTCGCACGTCGCTTACACTCCGGAGACTGCCGCGCTCGGGGCGGAACCAGGAAGCCATGCGCTATTCCCGTGTGTATCTCAACGCGATCGGCTACGAACTGGCCCCGGTGGTGGTGACGACGGGCGAACTGGAACGGCGGATCAAACCGTTCCTCGACGCCAACGGGTTCCCGCCGCCGCGGTTGGAACTGCTCACCGGCATCAGCGAGCGCCGCTGGTGGGAGCCGAACGACCGGCTCAGCCGGGGGGCGACCGCCGCCGCCGTTCACGCCCTGTCCCAGTCGTCCGTCCGCCCGGACGAGATCGACACCGTCATCTACGCCGGCGTCTGCCGCGAGCAGTACGAGCCGGCCACCGCCTGTGCCGTCGCCAACAACCTGGGCATCAAGCCGAGTTC
>JBBRUO010000034.1:0-19374 GCA_038247725.1 Gemmatales bacterium | reverse complement strand
GCGCGCGGGCGATTTCGTCCCGTTCGCCGGGCGAGCCGGGTGGTCGCGGCTTCGACAGCCGGCCGACGACCTCCACCGTGCCGCCGCACCGCACAGCCAACGGTTGCTCCGGGTCGCGTTCGACTCGCACTCGCACCGTTCCGGATGCCGGCCGCCAGCCGCTTTCGTGGAAGACAGCGGTGACATCCAGCGGGAAACTCTCGGTCTCGGTGCGGCGAACCGGGGCGAGCGGGTCGGGGTTCCACTTCTGGGCGATGGGTTCTTCGAGGATGACGCCGCGCAGCTTCACCACCTTCGGTGTCTCGGTGGCGATGGCTCCGATGTCGTCCGGCGGGTGTCCGTGACGGTGCCAGTGGTGGTGCGCGGCGGCGGCCCCGGCGACCGCGAGCCAGAGCAGCCCGACCGCGACCGGCGAGCGGTTTTGCAACGCAAACCAGGCGACCACGGCGACACCGGCCGCGATCAGCGTGGCGTCGAAGGGCAACCCGGCGTAACGGTCGAGGAGCAACCCGGCGGACGCGGCCAGCGCGAACGGCACCAGCGGCGCGTCCGCGAACGCGACCCACGCCGGCGGTGTCGGCTTGGGCAGCGGATCAGCGGTCGTCAGCGGGTCGGCGAACATGCCGCGATGATACCGTGTCGGCAGGGTGGTATCATCGGGGAAACGCGGGAGGGCGAGCGATGACGGAGAATGCCTGGCATACTATCCTCCGCCCGCATCGGATGCTCAAGCACGTTGAGTCAGCCGCGACCCAACGGCAGTTGCGACTTCTGATTGTTGCGTGCCGGCGGTGGAGTTTCCCCTACATGTTCGAGCACGAGAGCGTTGCCGTGGCTGCGATAGAGCGACTCGCGGACGGCGTGACTTCCCAGGTGGAGGTGACACGAGCCAATAGTTTTCAAGATCAAGTGTTGCACCAATGCTACTCGGATCCCATGTACTCGATCACTCTCTTGGACATGCGGATGACTCTGCCCTCGCACCGAGGAAATGAAGACGAGAGGCAAACGCAGTGCGACTTAATCCGCGACATCTTCGGCAACCCATTTCGGCCGGTCGCGTTCGATCCGGCGTGGCGCACTGAAACCGCCGTCGGCATCGCGGCGGGCATTTACGAGGATCGCGCCTTTGAACGAATGCCGATCCTCGCCGACGCGCTGCAAGAGGCCAGGTGCGAACACGCCGACATCCTGACCCACTGCCGCGAGCCGGGCACCCACGTCCGCGGCTGTTGGGTCGTCGATCTGGTGTTGGGAAAGACGTAGCGGACTCAGCCGCGGAACGCCGTGTGCCGCCGGTGGACCGATTTCGGCTTCGGCTCCCACCCGACGGGGTGCTTCTCCAACCTCAGCCCGGTTCGCGACTCGACTTCCCGCACGAACTCGTCCGGCGACGCCACCGTGCATTCCACCCGGACGCTGTGGGTGTCGCCGATCAGGTAATACACCCACATGGTGTTCCACTCGCCGGCCGGCACCTCGACGTGGGCGAACTCCCGCGCCACGTCCCACCGCAGGCTGCCGTTCGAGTAAATGCCGCGCACCGCCAGCCGATCCGGGTAGAGGAACACCCGCGCCGACCACATCCGGCGGCCGATCACGAACAGCACGACCGCCGTCAGGAACACGAAGACGAACAGGCCGATCATCCCCGGATGCGTCGCTTCCTTCTCGCCCACGAGGAGCATCAGCGGCCACACGACCAGCAGCGGGGCGGCGAACAGCCCGGCGAAAACGAACGCGATACTGGCGTGGGTCCGGCGACGGCGGTAGTCGAACTCGCGATCCGGGGCGACTGTCCCGTCGATTCCCTTCGACTCCACCTTCCGGCCGTTCGCGAACACCATCTCGAACAGGCCGGCGAGCAGTCCGATCATGACGAACCCGCCTGCCGCGAAGAACGCCACCTGCGGGAGCAGTTCGCCACGCGTCCGCTTCGGGTCGAGTCCGAACCCGCTCATCACGATAATGGTCACTAGGCCGAGGCCGGCGAGGAGTCGCAAGGCGCTGAACATGACTGGCACTCCGGGAGGGGGCTGCGTTGTCCCCGTACCGCCGTCCTTTGGAACTGTGACAAGGTGGCCACCGTGATCGACCCGACCGCCCCGCGACCGCCCCGCGCCACCTGGGCGAGCCTGACCGACGCGCAGCGGCTGGTCCAGTGCGACGTGGACACCTACCGGGCGAGCGGCCCCGGCGGGCAGAAGCGGAACAAGACCAGTTCCGCCGTCCGCCTGCGGCACACCCCGACCGGCCTCCTGGTGATTGCCGAAGAGAGCCGGTCGCAGCACGAGAACAAGGCGAAATGCCTGGTGCGGCTGTACCAGGCGCTGTTCCTGCACCTCCGCGACCCGCTGCCGCTGGCGGCGCAACTCAGTGGCGCACTCGCCGAGCACCCGGACTTCGCACCGGCCCGCGCCGCCGACGGGCGGGTTCACTTGGGGGTAAAAGACCCGCGGTTCTGGCCGGCGGTCGGCGTCGTCCTCGACGGGCTGACGGCCGCGACCGGGCAGGTCAGCACCGTCGCCGACTGGCTGGGCACGAGCACCGCCAACGTCATCGACTTCCTGCAAACGGATCCGAAGGTGTGGCAGGAGGCGAACCGCATCCGCGCCCCCCGCGGCGCGCGTGACGGTCACGGTTCTCGCGGCGTCACTGGTTGAACAGGAACGCCTTGCTGTTCACGAGCGCCCACAAGATGTTCTCGTAGGCCTGCTTCTTGTCCTTGCCGAGTTTGGCGAGGTGTTCCTTCGCCAACGCCAGTTGTTCCGTCGTCGGCTTCTTCGCCTGGGTGAGCAGGAACAACTCCGTGATCTTCTCGTCGTCCGGGCGGGGGTCCTTGGCGATCTTGTCCGCCCGACCGCCGCCTCGGGCCAGTTTACCCTGCACCTCGTCGCTGTTGAGCAGGTGCAGGATCATGGCCAGGCTGGCCTCGTTCACCCGCTCGCACTCGCACGCGCTGATCCGCTGCGGGCGGCCGAACACGTCCAGGAAGTACGACTGGAATGACTCGTCGGGCAGTTGCAGCGCCCGCTTCGGGGCGTGGGTGTCCTTCGGCAGGCCGGGGAAGTCGGACGGGCTTTCGGTGACGGCGCACACGGCGTCGAACACCACCTCCGCTTGCAGCCGCTTCGGGTAGTACCGGGCGTAGCTCTGCTTGTCCGACTTGTTGACCTCGTTCGGCGTGCTGCTGAGCTGGTACGTCCGGCTCTTGCAGATGGTCCGGATCAACTCCTTCAGGCTGTACTGGTTGTCGGTCAGGTTCTTCGTCAGCGCGTCGAGCAGTTCCGGGTTGCTCGGCGGGTTCGTCACCCGCATGTCGTCGAGCGGGTCCACGACGCCCCGGCCGAAGAAGTGCGCCCAGTAGCGGTTGGCCACGGCCTTGGCGAAGAACGGGTTCTTCACGTCGGTCATCCAGTCGGCGAACAGCTCGCGCGGGTCGTCGTCGGTGCCGACCGTCACCGGCTCGCCGTCCAGCGGCTTCATGTCGGCGGTCTTGTTCGTCCGCTTGTTCTGCACGCTGCCGCCGGACTTGGTGTAGATCGCCACCTTCTGGTTCTGGTTGTTGTTCTGCCGGCCCGGCTGCGGAATCGTCTTCTTACCGACGCGGGCGAAGTAGGCGGCGATGCCCCAGTAGTCGTCCTGCGTCCACTTCTCGTAGGGGTGGTGGTGGCAGTTCGCGCACGCCAGTCGCTGGCCGAGGAACACCTGGGACACGTCGTCCACGAACTGCTCCGGCGTGGTGATCTCCTTGTACCACACCGTCGGCGGCGACTTCAGCTCGTCGCCGATGGCGGTGACGATGCCGCGGGCGAACTCGTCGTAGGGCGTGTCGGCGGCCACCGCCTCGCGGATCCAGTTGTGGAAGGCGAAGGTGCCCTGCGCGCGGTCGGCCTGGTTCCGCCGCTTCACCCTCAGCACGTCGGCCCACTTGTTGGCGAAGAAGTAGGCGTACTCCGGGGTTTCCAGCAGCCGGTCCACCAACTTCTCCCGCTTGTCGGCGGACGTGTCAGCGGTGAACGCGAGCACCTGTTCGACGGACGGCAGGGTGCCGGTGATGTCCAGGCTGGCGCGGCGGAGGAACTGCTCGTCGGTGCAGACCTCGCTGGGGGCGATGCCCAGTTCCCGCCACTTGGCGGCGGTGTGGGTGTCCACGACGGTCTTCGCCGGGAAGTCGAACTTGGCGGCGGCACCGGGGTTCGGGACGGCCGCGCGGAAGGTGGAGACGTGACCGTTGAACCGCACCATGACGGCGGACTGGCCGGTGATGCCCAGCGTGCGGACGAGGCCGGTCTCGTTCACCGCCGCCACGTCCGGCTCGTTCGACTCGAACTGCGCCCGGCGGGTCACGTCCTCGACGACGCCGTCACTGTAGTGGGCTTGAACGACCAGTTGTTGGCGGCCCTGCCGGTCCACCACCCGCGACTCCGGGAACACCGTCACCTTCGTCACCGTCGGGTCGGTGTCCAGGCCGTAGGGCATGCCGGAGGCGATCCAGCGGCGGAGCACCTTGTACTCCTCCGACCCCACCTCCATCTTCTTGCCGCCGCCGTGCGGCACGACGCCGGCCCCCTTCAGCAGGAACAGCGACTGATCCGGCGCGGCGGGCATCAGCCGGCGGCCCCGCCCTTCCTTCAACAGCGTCAGGTAGTCGAGTTCCGGGTCGAACCCGAGCAGCGACAGGCGGAACCCGTTCTGCCCCTGGATTTTCCCGTGGCAGCCACCGCTGTTGCAGCCGAGTTTGGTCAGGATCGGCCCGACGTGATTGGGGAAGTTGATGGGCAACGGGGCCTGTGTGTCGGACACCGTGACGCGGACCTTCGCCACCTGCCCGCCGACGGTGGCGGTGATCTCGGTGCTGCCGTCGGCGAGCGGGAAGACGCGGCCGGTGGCGGCGTCCACGCGGACGACCTTGGCGTCGGCGACGGCGTAGGCCGCACCCTCGGTCACATCGAGTGGGCGGCCGCCGGCGGTGTCGCCGGTGAGGACCAACTGCGGGGCGTCGTCGATGCCCCGGATCGTGAGCGCCGTCGGGTAGGCGGAGAGTTTGGTGATGGCCGGCGGGTCGGCGGCGAAGCCGACGGACGCGACCGCGAGGAGTATGGCGGCGGACAGGAAGCGCATGACGGAAACCCCAGATGAGGAGGGGATGGCGGGTGTAGAAGGATTATCGTCGAAGCGGGCGGGCAATGCAAGGGTTTTGGTTTCCATTGCGGCCCCGAAGAGGCCACCGCCAATAGCCTGGGGCGTCAGCCCCAGGTGTGGCACCGCAACCGAGGAGAAAGCCCCGAAGGGGCGACAGACCGTCTGTCGCCCCTTCGGGGCTTTGGGTCGATCGCCCATGTTCCTGGGGTTTCGCTCGCTTCGCTCACTCCACCCCAGGCTATTCACGGTGGCCCCTTCGGGGCCTCATCGACCTCAGCCGACCAGTTCTTTCACCGGCTGGCGGTCGTCGAGGACGTACATCGGGCGGCCGCTGCCGTTCGGGAAGGTCTGGGCCGGGTCGATGCCGATGGCCCGGTACAGCGTGCTCATCAGTTGCGGGACGGTGACCGGGTTGTCCTTCGGCCGCTCGCCCTTGGCGGTGCTGGCCCCGACCATCTGCCCCATCTTCAGGCCCCCGCCGGCGACCATCGCGCTCATGACCGGCGACCAGTGGTCGCGGCCGGCGTTGTTGTTCACCTTCGGGGTGCGGCCGAACTCGCCCCACACCACCGTCACCACGTCGTCGGCCATGCCCCGGTCGTGTAGGTCTTGGACGAGGTTGGCGACGCCCCGGTCGAGCATCGGCAGTTGCTTCTTGAGTTGCTCGAAGTTCTTCCCGTGGGTGTCCCAGCCGCCATAGCTGAGGGTGACGAAGCCGACCCCGGCCTCGACCAGCCGCCGGGCGGTGAGGAACTGCTCGACGCCCTTGTACCGGTCGCGGGTGCGGGGGTCTTCGTTCTTCAGGTCGAGGGCCTTGCGGACCACCCCGCCGGACACCATCTCGATGGCCTTCTCGGTGTAGCTGTCCATGCCGGCCATGGTGCCGGTGCCGTCGATGTCGCGGCGGATGTCGTCGAACGAGGTGAGCAGGTCCTTGCGGTCGTCGAGGCGACCGGCGTCCACGCCGCTGGCGTACCGCAGGTTGGCGTTACCGGGGCCGCTCGGGGTGAACGGGCGGTGGGCGACGCCGAGGAAGCCCGGCTCGGTGCCCCGGCTCATGCCCCGCAGGGACACGAACGGCGGCACCGCCCCGCTCTCGGCCCCGTACACCTTGGACATCACCGCCCCGAAGCTGGGGTGGTCGGCGGTACGGTTCACCCGCTCCGGGTAGCCGGTCATCACCAGGCTGTCGCTGTGCTCGTCGGTGGACACCAGGGACCGCACCGCCGCCAACTTGTCCCACATCTTCGCCTGCATCGGCATGTGTTCGCAGATCTCCACGCCCGGCACGTTCGTCTTGACCGGGTTGAACTCGCCGCGGAACTCGGCCGCGGCGTCCGGCTTCAGGTCGTACATGTCCATGTGGCTGGGGCCACCCGGCAGGTAGATGAAGATGGCCGACTTCCGCGTCTTCGACGAACTGTCGGGTGACTGCTTCTTGGCGGCGGCCTCGACGCGGAGGGCGTCGGCGAGGGTGAGGCCGGCACCGAACGCGCCGATCTGGAGGAAGTTGCGGCGCGACAGGCCGTCGCAGAACCGTTGGGAGGAGCCGAGCAGCGGGAGCATGGCGGGAACCTCGGACGAGAAGGAACGTGGGGGCAAGGTGGGAACCTGTCGATCCTGACGGGGCGGGTGGTGGTCCGGCGGGTGGGGCAACGTGTCGCCGTGTCGGCAGGTTGCTATGACTCTTGCACGACCACACCCCGGCTGTCAATGGAAAAGTGAGGAAGTCGGGAGAAAGGGGTGAGCGTCACGAAAGTCGGTGGCTTTTTCGCGTCGGCCAGGCGATGATGGGCGCTTGACCGAAATCCCTCCCGGAAGGCGTCCGCTCATGGCCCGTCGCACCCCGCGTCCCGCCGCCCACTATTGACTCCGTTAGTGCCGGGCGGGTTCGTCGGTGTCAGCGGGACGACGGCTCCCGGAGGTCGTGTGGGATGAGTTCGACATTGCCCGCGCGGTCGGTGGCCGTCGCGGTGTAGCGGCCGTGGGCCGGGGCGTCGAGCGTGACGACCCAGTCCGCGACGCCGGCGTATTGGACGGTGATCTTGGCGGACCGGCCGTTGACGGAGACCGTCGCGATCTCGCCGTTGTCGTGGGAGACGCCGCGCACGACCCGCTTCGCACCGTCCACCCGGATGCCAGTGATCAACGTGGCTGGCGGCAGATCGTCCACCGGCGCGAGGAGTTCGGGGAAGGCGACGCCCTGGACCGCCGCGGCCCGCGCGTCGCGGCCCGTCCAGCCGTCGATGCTCCGGTAGGCCGCGTGCTTCACGGGGTCGAGGACCTTCACACCCGCCACGCGGGTCACCGTGCCCGGCCCGGCGTCGTGGAAGTAATAGCTCACCGCGTTGTCGGTCCTGTTCGTCCGCGGCCCGCCGCCGAAGTCCACCACCCCGCCCCCCGACTTACTGTCGGCGACCGAAACCCCGCGGAAGTGCCCAACCACGCCCGCCCGCGTCGCCGTCAGTGTGAGTTGAACAAGCGGGTCGCGGTCGAGCCGGCAATTCTTGAACGTCAGCCGGTCGTAGGTGAAGTCGCCGTCCGACCGGCTGTTCTCGTCGTGCCCGCCGTTGATCGGCTCGGCGGTGACGGCGTCGAACTCGATGTCGCGGTACACGTGCGCGTCGGAGTCGGGGTGGTAGATGCCGAACGCCGCGTTCTTCACCCGCAGGCCGTCGAGGAGGAAGAACCGGACGTTCGGCCGGATGGCGTAGTGCGACGCCCACGCCCGCAGGTTCCGGGCGACGAACGGGTGCTCGCGGTCGCCGCGCACGGACCCGTGGGTCTCGTCCCCGAAGCGGAACCCGAACAGCCCGTCACCGTGTGCCTCGTTGTCCTCGAACCGCAGGAACGGGATCGTCCGCACGTCCCGCGGGGCAGCCTTGCCGTCCGGCCCGCGGACGCGCAGTACCGGGTCGAAGGCCCGCGTTTTGGTGATCTGGAAGTGGAACCCGTACCGGTCGTTCTCGCAGGCGACGTTGCGGGTGAACGTGTTCCGCCCGTTCGCCCACCAGAACCCGGCCCCGTCGTTGGGGTCGTAGGACAGAACCTGCCTGGGCAGGGGGGCGGAGACGTAAGCCTGCACGGCGAGGTTGCGGTCGAGCACGTTCCACTGCTCGGTCGCGTCCTCGAGGAAGTAGCCGTGGCCGTGCGACTTGTACCCCACGCAGTCGCGGACGAGCAGGTGGTCGGTGCCGTGGATCGTCACCCACCGGTTGTGCGAGTCCCAGACGCTCGCCCCGGTGACGCCGCTGCCCCGCATGGTGTCGCGGACGAGGTGGAAGTGGATCGGGTACTTGCCGAGGACCGCCTCCTTGCCGAGGTGCCGGAACTCGGCGTAACTGATGCCGCCCGACGACCCGTGGTGGTACATCGTGTGACCGCGCACGCCGGTCGGAACGGCCGACTCGACGATGACATTGCGCGACAGGTTGGCGACCTCGCAGCGCGTCAACCCGTCGCCAGCGTGCGCCTTCAGGAGGGGGCGATCGAGCGTCAGCACCGCGCCGTCGATCCCCGCAACCGAGAGTTCCTCGGTGCCGACCGGTTTCGGCCGGCCGGAGCCGACGCGAAAGCCGGCCCCGGCCTCGGGGCCCTGGAGGTCGCCCGTGGTGACGATGACCCGGTCGCCGACGTGCCAGTCGGGAACGGCGTGCTCCAGCGTCACCCGTGTGTCGCCTGCCTTGGCCGGGGCGGCGAGCTTCAACCAGGTGCGGACCATCGGCGCGCCGTGGACGTCCCAGCGGCCGCCGCAGGCGATGATTGCCGGCAGCGTCTCGGCGTCGGTCCCCTTGTGGTGCCGCAGGCGGATGGTGGCCTTCACGCCCGTCGGGATCGGCGAGTTCGGCGTGCCGATCTCGAGCACCGGAGTCGGACCACCGGCGGGCGGCGCAGGCGCGGCGTCGTGGCAGTTGAACCCGTCCTCGGTCGTGGTCTCGCCCGGCTCGACCTTGAGGAGCCCGACATCCAGGAGGGTGGACTTCGCCCGCGAAAACGTGAGCCGGCCCGCGACGTGGACCATCCGCAACTGGTCGCCCGACTCCATGTCGTAGGTGACCGCGTGCCCGGATCGGACCTGGACGAAGTCGCCCGCCCGCGGCTTGCGTCCGCCCTCCCAGGTCCGCGCGTCCGACCAGTCGCCGCTGTTCGCGGTATGGGCGTCGAAGGCCACCGGCTTGCCGGGATCGTTGGGCTTCCTGCCGTCCGCGGCGGTCGCGAAAGCGGCGGACAATAGAAGGGCACAGAGGGTCGGTGTCGGTCTCATGGCGATGATCCGGGTTTCGGTGGCATTCGGGCGGCAGAGTGGTCGGCGGCACCGACCGACCCTTGCGGTAGGCTACTTCTTCTTCGGAACGCCGATCTGGACGAGGGTAATGTTGTCGTCGCCCTCGCCGTGGACGGTGAGGACGGTCCCTTCCTTGACACTTCCGAGGACCTTGTTGGCGGTGCCGATCAATTTGTACTCGCCGCCGTCGATGCTCTCGTGGGCGGGGACGTCGTCTCGGAACTTGTTGTAGTGCAGGTTGTTCCCGTACCGCTTAGTGAAGCTTTCCGGGAGGTTCTTGCCGAGCGTCAGCAGCCGGCCGTCCTTGAAGGACACGAACGTGCCGACGACCTGGTCTTTTCGCGCACCGATACGGACGTACGCGCTCTTGTCGCCGACCATCACGTACGTCCCGGCCTTCACCTGCTTCAACGCGGCGGCGGTGGTGCCGTCCACCCGCTTGTACTCGTTGGCGACCGGGTCGAACTTGACGCTGTTCTTGCTCTCGGCGAGTTTGTTCCAGACCAGGAGGACGCCGGCGTTGCCTTCGAGCGTCAGCGTGCCGTCCTTGAACGACACGAACCGGCCGAACCCGCTCTTGTCCTTCTGATCGACCGCCTCCTTCGGTTCGGGCTTGTCCTTCTCCTGGGCCGACGCGGGAACGACGGCCCACGGCACGACGCCCACAACGGCGACCACCGCCAGCGCGAGGCCGTAGGCGGCGACGACCCGGTGGGACAACGGTTTCAAGAAACGCATGGCAGACAACCTCTGTCTGAGAGCCTGAAGCGATCCCGCCGCTCCCACGGACATCGTGGGAAGTGATCGACCGGGACCGAGTTTACCGACGACGGACACGAGCAGCGCCGCGTAGGTGGCTGGCGCGTGGTTCAGATATGCCGCGGCGAGTGCGTCGGCTGCGACCTCCTGGGTCGCCCGCAATCGCCGCTCGACCAGCCAGGCCAGCGGGTGAAAGAAGAGCGCGGCCCGGACGACCGCCGCGAGCAACCCCCAGACCAGATCGCTGCGGCAGGCGTGGGCCAGTTCGTGGCCGATTACCATCGCCCGCTCGAGTCCGTCGAGTCGGTTCAACGTGGCCGTCGGGAAGACGACGGCGGGCCGGAGAAGGCCGACGAGCAGGGGACTGCCGTCGCCGTCCGTTTCCAGCACAGCCGGCGGTTTCCTAAAGCCGAACGTGTCCCCAATCGCCGCCGTTTGGTGGAGTAGTTCCGCCCGCTCGGTCGGGCGGCAGATGCGTCTCAGCCTGCGGGCTGTGCGACAGGCACCCAGCAGCCGGACCACTTGCCACCCGACGGCCGCCGACCAGGCCAGGAACACAACCACCCGCGGTACGACGGAGACCGACGGCTCGTCGCGGATGACCGGGTCAGTTCCCACAACGGTCCGATCCGGGGTGAGCAAAACACGCGATTCCGCGGGCATCGGTTCGGGGGCAGGCAGGAGCGGCACCCCGATGGGGACCGACCAGACGAAGGTGACCGCGAACTTCAACACGACCAACCGCCACAGCCACACCTGGAACCGGGCGGGCATCGACGGCACGAGCCGGCAGACGGACCACGCCGCCAGGGCGGCCGCGCCGCCTTGCCAACTGGACCGCCATACAGCCGAAGCCCAGGCTTCCGACAGTTCGGCAACCTCGATCATTTGCCTTCCCCCTTCCGTTCTCGGTCGAGGTCGCGGACCAGGCGTTTCAACTCGTCAAGGTCTTCGTCGGAGACTGGGCCACCCTCCGCGAGGTAGGCGACAAACGGCGATACCGACCCGGCCAGGGTGGTATCGACAAAGTTCTTGACCAACTCCCGGAGCAAGTCGCAGCTGGCGACTACGGGAGAGTAGCGATAGATCCCACCAGATCGCTTGCGGGTCAGGTAGCCCTTCGCCCTCAGACGCTCCATGATCGTGAGAATCGTGGTGCGGGCCTGGCCAGTGGTCCGAGCAAAGTGATCGGCGACCATGCCCACGGTGAGTGGGTGGCAGCCGCTGAGGTAACGGAGGACTTGCAATTCGGTCGGGCCGAGTGCAGTTGCGGGGTCTGGCATCGCGGTCCTATCCGTCGGGTTGGTGTGGCTGACTACCCGTGTAGACAGATCATACAGCGTGACTATACGGGTAGTCAAGCCCTAGGAGCCTGTCCGAGTAATCCCGCTGTCCTGTCGTCCTGAACGTTCCTCTGGCCTTGGCGGCCTCCGGTTGACCCTCGGCGCGCACCGCAGGCCTCAACGGGCCGCGGCACGGACGGAGCAACGCCAGATTTTCAACACATTGTGCGTCAGGCAGATCAACTGCCATTCCGCTGACACCGTCGCCTTGCCACGCAGCAAGAACGGGCGGATTCCCCGCGCCGATTTGATCGGACAGAACACCGGCTCGACGATGGGCTTGCGGGCCTCGTCCAGCGCTTTGCCCGCCGCCAAGCGCAGCTTGTCCGCCATCTTCCCCTTCACGCTCGCTTCGGTCGGAGCCGATCCCGTCGCCGGAGCAACCGCTGCCTGGTTGTGCTTCTGACGGCCCGTGGCGATGTGCGGATCGAATCCCATGGCCGACAACTTCTCCACCGCTTCCTCGCTGGAATAACCGTTGTCCGCCGTGTTCGGAATCGGCACCGACGTGCCGTCCGCCGCCGTCGCGCCGCTGGCCGCCGCCGAACCGGCGGTGAACCCCAACCTGCTGAGGCAGTAGCGGAGAATTCATCTCCCGGCTCCTTGGGTCGGATGGTGCGGGTCGGCACCGCCCCGGCCAGTTCGGGGATGGCGAGGAGGCGTCGCGGACGGCCTTGGCGGTGATTCTGGTGGACGCGAAGGGTGTCTGGAACTGGGGGGTCGGCCTGGGCGTGCGGATCGACCAACCGGCGGATGTGCTCTTCCAACGCCAGGGTGCCTCTCCTCGGTGGTCGTCCGCCCGCGGGCGTCGAACACCTCAACGCAGCGAATGCCGGAGCGGACTTCGCTCAGGCCGGTGTGGACGGCGGTGCGTCTCCAGCCAAAGGTCATCTCCCGCGCAAGTGCGACACGGGCAATTTTCCGCGCAAACCCTCGATATCAACCTTGCGCCAATACCCGAAGCAGATGAGACCGCTCATGGACCTGACCTCACCGTTTCGCGTGGACGACGACCAGCCCACACCCGGTGCGACGCGACTCGTCCTCCTCGGGCGGGTGACGGTCGGCTGCGCGGTTGAACTCCACCGCGCGGCGATCTCGTTGTGCCAGCGTGGGGGGGACGTGACCGTCGATTGCGGTCGGGCCGAGTACGTGGACACGGCGGGGATGCAGTTACTGTTCGCCCTCCGCCGCGAACTGGTTCGCGACGGGCACTCGTGCAAAATCGTGGGCGCGTCCGCCGCCGTCCGCGAAGACATCCGTCTGGCCGGTTTCGCCAAGTGGGCGGAATGACCGGCGATGTGACCGTTTGATCGAACCGGGAATTCCGAGGTACTTCAATGGCGAAGACGATTCTCATCGTGGACGACTCGGCGACGATGCGGGCGATGGTATCGGACGTCCTCCGCGGGGGCGGGTACACCGTGGTGGCCGCCGTCCACGGGGCGGACGCGCTCCAAAAAGTGGCCGGCCAGACCGTCCACCTGGTCATCACCGACTTCAACATGCCGGTGATGGGCGGCCTCGACCTGATCGGGAAACTGCGCGCCAAGCCCGAGTTCAAGTTCACCCCGATCCTGGTGCTGACCACCGAGACCGAGGACTCGCTGAAGACCCGTAGCAAGGCGGCCGGCGCGACCGGGTGGGTGACCAAGCCGTTCGACCCGGCGCGGCTGCTTCAAGTCGTGAACCGGCTGGCCGCCTGACCGTCTGACCGCCTACATGGAGCGACTTCGGGATGAACTTCGACCCGCGACAGTATCAGGCGATCTTCTGCGACGAGGCCGCCGAACATGTGGTCTTGCTGGAAGCCGCCCTCCTCCGATTGGAAGCCGACCCCGCGGACGGCGAGGCGGTCGGCGAGGCGTTCCGCGCCGCGCATACCGTCAAGGGCGGTGCCGACGCCATCGGGTTTCCCGGCCTGGCGAAGTTCACCCACGGGTTGGAGGAACTTCTCGGCCGCCTTCGGGGAGGGGTCGCGGTCACCCGCCAGGCGCTCGATCTGCTTCTGGAAGGGTGTGACTGCCTCGGCCGCTATGTGTCCGCGTGCCGATCGGACGGGCCGCCGCCGGCCGGGGTGGACGAGCTCCTCGCCCGCCTGCGGAAGGGGACGGACGGCGATCGGCTCCCGGACCCGCCGAGCCAGGAGCCGTCCGCCGCCGCCAAGCGGAACCGCTACACGGTCACCATCGACCCGCACACCGACGCCTTCCTGTGCGGGTTGGACCCGCTCCGGCTGATCCGAGAGGTGGCCGCGCTGGGGACCGTCGGACACGTCGACGTCGAAGTCTCGCGTCTCCCCCTGGACTGCATGGAACCCGAGTGGTGCTACCTGGCCTGGACGCTGACCCTCGACACCGACCAGCCGCCAAGTGTGATTGAGGAGGTGTTCGAGTTCGCCCGCGAGAAGGTCCGTGTCACCGTCACCCCGATCGCCGAGGAGGCTCCGGTGACGATTCAACCCGGAGTTCCGGAACCCCTCGCCGGGAAGCACTCCCACAACGGGAGCGAGTCCCAGAGCGGAAGCCCACTTCACGTGCCGAAGTCACTTGCCGCCGGCCTGTCGGTGAACAGCCCCACTGGGGTGTCCGTGCCCGAACCCATCGCGATGGCGGTCAGCCTCGTGGAGCGCGGCACCCTGACCGCCGAACAGGCGCTGGACGCCCTGAACCGACAGCGATTGGCCCGGCCAATGCTCGGCGCGATCGCGGTCCAGCTCGGGCATCTGAGTGACGTGCGGCTGAAGGAGATCCTGGCCGGGATGGACGGCGGCCAGCCGTTCGGCGTCGTCGCGATGCACATGGGGTACCTGACGGAGGATGTCCTCGCCAAGCTGTTCATGTACCAGGAGTGGAACACCCCCCCGCTCACGGACGTGCTCGCGATGGCCGGCTTGATGTCGAACACCGTCGCGCCGCCCCCTCCGGACCTCTCCGTTCTCGACGACTACGGGCCGATGATCGGCGAGTTCTGCCAGGAGGCCGACGAACACCTCGAGACCGCCGACCGGCACCTGCTGACCATCGACGCCGACCCGACCAATGCCGAAGCGTTGAACGCCGTGTACCGCGGGTTCCACACCATCAAGGGCGTGTCCAGCATGCTCGGGTTGGCCATCGTTCAGACGCTCGCGCACGAGGCGGAGAGCCTGCTCAACCTGGCCCGCGAAGGTACCGTGACGCTGAAAGGGAAACCGCTCGACCTGGTGTTCCTCAGCACCGACGCCCTCAAGTGGCAAATCCGGCGCATCCGCAAGTGGGCCGAGGATCGCGCCCCGATGGACGAGGATCCCGGGCTGGGGATCCTGCTCGCCGACTTGCGGGCCACCGTCGCCGGCCAGACCGTGTCCCAGCAGCACCCCGGTCCTGCGCCGTCCGTCACGCCCCCTCCGGCACGCGCTCATGCTCCGGTGGTTCCGTCGGAATCGTCTCCCGCGTCGCCTCCGCCGCCGCCGAAAGCCGAACCGGTCGCGGCCAAGGCCGAGCCACCCGCGCGTCGGGACGGCGGGAACACCAGCAAGGAAACCGTCCGCGTGGACAAGGACCGGCTGGACAAGCTGATCAACACCATCGGCGAACTGGTCATCGCCCAGTCGATGGCGCAGCAGGAGTTCGACGAACTGAACGGCGGCACCGGGGCCATGTCCCTGGCCCTCCCGGAGTTGTCGAAGATCTCCCGCGACTTGCAGGAACTCAGTCTGTCGCTGCGGATGGTCCCGCTCCAGGGGACGTTCCAGAAGATGGCCCGGCTGGTCCGCGACCTGTCCCGCAAGATGGACAAGCCGGTCGAGTTCGAACTGCACGGGGAGGAGACGGAACTGGACAAGACGGTGGTGGACCAACTCGGTGACCCGCTCATGCACATGGTCCGCAACGCGGTGGACCACGGGCTGGAAGACCCCGCCGAGCGGGTAGCCGCCGGGAAGCCGGCCGAGGGTCGAGTCGTGCTGAAGGCGTACCACCAGGGCGGCAGCGTCTACGTCGAGCTGTCCGACGACGGCAAGGGGATGGACCGCGAGCGGCTGGTCCGCAAGGCGGTCGAGAAGGGGATCGTTCAGGAGGGGCAGCGGCTGTCCGACGCCGAGGCGTACGCGCTCATCTTCGCCCCCGGCTTCTCCACCGCGAAGGCGGTGACGGACGTGTCCGGGCGGGGGGTCGGGATGGACGTGGTGCGGCGGAACGTCGAGGCCCTCCAGGGCAACATCCTCATCAACACCAAACTCGGATCCGGCACCACCTTCACCATCCGCCTGCCGCTGACGCTCGCCATCATGGACGGGCTGATGGTCAGCCTGGGCGAAGACGTGTACGTGCTGCCGCTGTTGTCGGTCATCGAATCCTTCCGCCCGCGGCCGGCCGACCTGCACACCATCGCCGCGCGGGGCGAGGCGGTGACGGTGCGGGGCGAGGTGGTGCCGCTGCTGCGGTTGCACCAACTGCTCGGCCGCCCGGCCCGGATGACCGACCCGTGTCAGGCGCTGGTGGTGCTGATGGAAGCCCAGGGCAAGAAACACGCCCTGCTGGTGGACGAACTGCTCGGCCAGATGCAGGCGGTGGTGAAGAGCCTCGATTCGAACTACAAGCGGGTGGACGGGCTGGCCGGGGCCACCATCCTGGGCGACGGTCGCGTCGCCATGATCATCGACATCCACGGCCTGACCCAACTGCACACCCAATCCGGCGGGGGGGTCATGGTCCCCGCCGCCCCAGACGACCTCTTTGGAGACCTCGCGTGAGCGCACCGGACAAGGGCGAGCCGATCGGCTTCGCCGCCGACGGCAGCCAGTTCCTGACTTTCCAACTGGCGAACGAAGAGTACGGGTTGGAGATCCTGCGGGTGCAGGAGATCAAGGGGTTCTCGAAGATCACCCCGCTGCCCAACACCCCGTCCGAAGTGAAGGGGGTGATGAACCTCCGCGGCGCGGTGGTGCCGATCATCGACCTGCGGACGCGATTCGGCCTGCCGAACAGCGACTACGACCGGTTCACCGTCATCATCGTCGTGACCGTCGGGCCGAAGGTCGTCGGCTTGGTGGTGGACGCCGTGTCGGACGTGCTCAACGTCGCCGCCGGGGAAATGGTGTCCACCCCCGACCTCGGGCCCGGCGTCGATACCTCCTACCTGACCGGCATCGCCCGCAGCGGCGAGCGGCTGGTGTCCCTGTTGAACATCGACCGCCTGATCGGCTTCTCGGCCGACGTCCCCGCCCTCACCGTGTAACCGACTCACCCCAACGCTCACGAGACTCGACCCATGCTCTCCGTCTTCAACCGCCTCGGCGACCGGGGCAAACTCCTCACCCCCGTGGTCCTGTGTGTGCTGGCCATCGGCCTGATCGGCTGGCTCAGCACGACCACCATCGATCAGGTCAAGGTGGGCGGCCCGATCGACGCGGCCATCATCAGCGGCAAGGATCTCATGGCCGACGTGCTGCCGCCGCCCATGTACCTGGTGGAAACGCATCTGACCGTGCAGGAGACGGCCGGTGTCAGCGACGCGAAGCAGGTGGACCGGTTCGAGCGGAAGTATCGGGCGCTGCGGAAGGAGTACGACGAGCGGATGGCCCACTGGCAGAAGACGCTTCCGCCGGGACAGATCCGCGACCTCGTCACCATCCAGTTGAACGACGCCGCCCGCGACTACTTCAACACCTGCGAGCAGCAACTGCTCCCCGCACTCCGGGCCGCGAATGACGCGAAGGCCCGCGAGATCGCAAACGGCCTGCTCCTCGAGAAATACGTCGCCCAGGGGGCGATCGTGGATCAGGTCGTCAAACTGATGACGGCCGAGAACGAGGCGAAGTCCGCCGAGGCGGTGGCGACCGTCCGCGACAACAGCCGGCTGATGGTCGGCCTGATGGTCGGTCTCCCGCTGCTCGCCCTCGTCGTCGCCGTCATCATCATCCGCGCCGTGACCGGCAAGATGCGTGCCGCGCTGGCACGAGCCGCCGACTCCGCGGGGCAACTCGCCGCGATCGGCAAGAACCAGGCGGTGATCGAGTTCAAAATGGACGGCACCGTCGTCCACGCCAACGACAACTTCCTGACCGTGTTGGGCTACACGCTCGGCGAGGTCGTCGGCAAACACCACAGCCTGTTCGTGGAGCCGGCGTTCGCGGCGAGCCAGGAGTACCGCGAGTTCTGGGCGAAACTCAACCGCGGCGAATACGTCGCCGCGGACTTCAAGCGAATCGGCAAGGGCGGTAAGGAGGTCTGGATCCAGGCGTCGTACAACCCGATCGCCGGTGCGGACGGGAAGCCGTACAAGGTCATGAAGTTCGCCACGGAAATCACCGCCGTGAAGAAACTCCAGATCGAAGCCGCGCGGACCCAATCGATGCTCGATTCGGCCCCGATCAACATCATGTTCGCCGACCGCGAGCAGAAGATCCGCTACGCCAACGCGGCCACCATTCAGACGTTGAAGCGGTTGGAGAAGCACTTGCCCATCCGCCCGGAGGATCTGGTCGGTCAGTCCATCGACATCTTCCACAAACGGCCGGAACACCAGCGGCGGATGTTGAGCGACCCGAAGACCCTCGCCCAGCCACTCGTGGCCCAGATCCCGCTCGGGGATGAGACGCTGGAACTGAACGTCAGCGCCGTTCACGACGCGGCCGGACAGCCACTCGGGTCGATGGTGTCGTGGTCGATCATCACCGAGAAGTTGGCCACGGAAAAACAGGTCGTGCAGTTGGCCGACCAAGAGAAGGCGCAAGCGGAGGAGCTCCGCCAAAAGGTGGACACGATCATCGTCACGGTCGAGGCGATGGCGGCCGGCGACTTCACGAAGTCGGTCCCCGACCTGGGGACCGACCCCATCGGCCAGATGGCGACCACGTTGAACGAGGCGATCGTGTCCGTCCGGACGGCCCTGAACGGCGTCCGCGAGGTGTCCGAGCAACTGGCCGAGGCGTCCGGCCAACTGTCGTCGGCGTCCGAGGAGATCGCCACCGGGGCGCAGGAGCAGGCGAGCGCGTTGGAGGAGACGGCCAGTACGCTGGAGGAAATCACCTCGACGGTGAAGCAGAACTCGGACAGCTCGCAACAGGCCCGCCAACTGGCCAGCGGCAGCCGCGACGTGGCCGAGAAGGGCGGGCAGGTGGTCGGCACCGCCATCGAGGCGATGAGCGGCATCAACCAGTCGTCGCAGAAGATCGCCGAGATCATCACCACCATCGACGAGATCGCCTTCCAGACGAACCTGCTGGCGCTGAACGCGGCGGTGGAAGCCGCCCGCGCCGGGGAGCAGGGCCGCGGGTTCGCGGTCGTCGCCGCCGAGGTGCGCAACCTGGCCCAACGCAGCGCCACCGCCGCCAAGGAGATCAAGTCGCTCATCAACGACTCGGTCAAGAAGGTGGAGTCCGGCAGCGAGTTGGTGAACCGGTCGGGCAGCACCCTCACCGAGATCGTCACGTCGGTGAAGCGGGTGACCGACATCATCACCGAGATCGCCGCCGCCAGCCGCGAGCAGGCCACCGCCATCGACCAGGTGAACAAGGCGGTCACGCAGATGGATACCGTGACGCAGCGGAACGCCGCTCAGACGGAGGAGATGTCGGCCACCGCCACCACCCTGACCGAGCAGGCGTCGCAACTCCGCGAGTTGGTCAGCCAGTTCAAACTGGGGGGCGAGTCGAGCGGGATGCACAAACCGAAAGCGGGTGGCAAGCCCGCGAAGGGTAAGCCGGCGGTGAAACCCCGGCCGGCCGTCGCCCGCGCGCTGAAGGCACCCCACACCAACGGAAACGGCAAGGGGCACGAGTTGGACCGCCTCGGCGGTGGCGGTGACGACGACGGGTTCACCGAGTTCTAACGGCGACACCCAGACCGCTGCGGCGAG
>JBBRUO010000033.1:0-19905 GCA_038247725.1 Gemmatales bacterium | reverse complement strand
GGGCCGGGTTCACCAAAAAAGCTTAATCACTTCCCGGCTTTGGCGGCGGCGAACAGCTCGTTCACCCGGCCCCAGTTGACCACGCCCCACCAGGCGTCCACATAGTCGGCCCGCTTGTTCTGGTACTTCAGGTAGTAGGCGTGCTCCCACACGTCGATGCCCAACAGCGGCACGTGGCCGTCCATCAGCGGGCTGTCCTGGTTCGCCTTCTTCACCGCCGCCAGCTTCGCCCCGGCCGGGTCCCACACCAGCCAACTCCACCCGCTGCCGAACTGCGTCAGCGCGTTCTGCTTGAGCGTGTCCTTGAACTTGGCGAAGTCGCCGAATGCGGCGGTGATGGCGTCGGCGACGGCACCGGTCGGCTCGCCGCCGGCCTTCGCGGCCATCGTCTCCCAGAAAATGCTGTGGTTGTGGTGCCCGCCGCCGTGGTTGATGACCGGCTGGCGGACGGCGTCCGGCACGCTCTTGATGTCTCGCAGCAGGGTGACGATGTCCTTGGCGGCCAGGTCGGCGTGGCCGTCCAGCGCCTTGTTCAGGCCGTCCACGTAGGCCTTGTGGTGCCGGTCGTGGTGGATCTCCATCGTCGTCGCGTCGATGTTCGGTTCCAGCGCGGCGAACTCGTAGGGGAGTGCGGGGAGGGTGAACGGCATGGTGCGGGTCTCCGGATGGCGGGACGGGGAATCGGTCCAGTCCCACTAGTGTAGGTACGCGGCGAGGGGTCGGGACACCCGACCGAGGCGGGATCGCGGCGCGACACCGCCGGCATTTCGCTTGCGTCGCGCCCGGCGGTGGGGTATTTGAAGAGGAACCCCGCCGGCCCGCCCCTTCCGCCCGCCGAGATCGCATCATGTCTTTTCCCCACGCACCCACCCGTCGCGGCTTCCTTCAGATCGGCGGCTTCGGCCTCGGCGGGCTGACCCTGCCGCAACTGCTCCGCGCCGAGTCGAAGGCCGGCGTCCGCTCGTCGGACAAGTCGGTCATCTTCATCTACCTCGTCGGCGGGCCGCCGCACCAGGACATGTTCGACCTGAAGCCGGACGCGCCGAAGGAGGTGCGCGGGCCGTGGAACCCGACCGCCACGAACGTGCCCGGCGTGCAAATTTGCGAGGCGCTTCCGAAGATCGCGGCCATGATGGACAAGTTCACCATCATCCGCAGTTTGGTCGGCAATCAGTCGGACCACGACGCCATTCAGGTGTTCAACGGGCGGAATCCGAAAGCGCCGAAGCCGAGCGGCGGGTGTCCGCAAATGGGGTCGGTGGTGGCCAAACTGCAAGGGCCGACCCTGCCGTCGGTGCCGCCGTACGTCAGCCTGTGTTACACCTGCACGCACGGCCCGTACAACGAGCCGGGGCCGGGCTTCCTCGGCACCGCCCTGTCGCCGTTCCGCCCGACCGGCCCGGCCCGCGACGACATGACCCTGCGCGGCGTCAGCGTGAACCAGTTGGCCGACCGCAAGACGCTGCTGAAGGCGTTCGACGACACCCGCCGGGAGATCGACCAGACGGGCGGCATGACGGCCATCGACTCGTTCACCGAACAGGCGTTCGGGCTGCTCACGTCGTCCAAGCTGGCGACCGCGCTGGATTTGTCCAAGGAAGACCCGAAGACGGTCGCCCGGTACGGCACCGGCAACCCGAAGCTTCACATCGACGCCAACGGTGCCCCGCGCGTGCCGCAAAGCCTGCTCATGGCCCGCCGGCTGATTGAGGCCGGGGCGCGGGTGGTGACGCTGAACTACAGCAAGTGGGACTGGCACGGCGGCACAAACGCCGAGGGGCGGAAGGACAACCACATCTTCACCCGCGAGCGGGAAGAGTTCCCCGTCTTCGACCAGTGCGTCAGCGCGCTGGTGCAAGACCTGCACGACCGCGGCCTGAGCGACCGCTGCTCGGTGGTCATTATGGGCGAGTTCGGGCGGACGCCGAAGATCAGCGCGCAAGTCGGCCGCGACCACTGGCCGGCGGTGAACTGCGTGCTGCTGGCCGGCGGCGGGATGAAGACGGGGCAAGTGATCGGGGCGACCGACCGCATCGCCGGGGAGGCGGTGGCCCGGCCGGTCACGTTCGGCGAGGTGTACGCCACGCTGTACAAGAACCTCGGCCTGGACCCGGCGCGGGCGACCGTCAACGACCTCGAAGGCCGCCCGCAACACCTCGTCGAAGGCGACGCCCAACCGCTTCCGGAACTCTCATGAACGCACTCCCCCTCTCCCGCCGTCAGTTCGTGGCCACGGCCGCGACCGCCACGCTGCCGGCGTTCCTCCGCGCCGACGAACCGAATGCGAAGGCGGAACCGGTCGCCTTCTTCGTGGTCGGCGACACCCACTACTTCGCAGACAAGGACACCCCGACGCAGTTGGACGCGCGGTCCAAGCCAGTCACGGGCCGGTTGATCGACACGTTGAACAAACTGCCCGGCGCGGAGATTCCGAAGGCGGCCGGCGGCGGAAGCGTGCGGGCCGCGAAGGGAGTCATCCACGCCGGCGACTGCATCGACAGCGGCGACAAGCCGAAGGAGAAGATGCAGCGAACCGAGTGGGCCGCGTTCGCCGACGATTACGGCCTGACCGGCACGGACGGGCGGCTGAAGCTGCCGGTGTACGAGATCCTCGGCAACCACGACAGCCCGCACGGGGTCGGCCTGGCGGTGGGCAAGGTGGCCGCCCGCAACAAGACGCGGCCGAGCGTGGGGAACGTGTCCCCGAACGGCGTCCACTACTCGTGGGACTGGAACGGCGTCCACTTCGTCAACCTGGGTCTTATCGTCGGGCAGGTGGCGACCGTGACGCGGAAGCGGCGGTACGCCCCGCTCGACAGCCTGGCGTTCCTCATCGCCGACCTGAAGGAGAAGGTCGGCACGTCCGGCAAGCCGGTGGTCATCACGCACCACGTGGACATCCTGCGATACGCCCAGCCGCTGCCGGTGGACGACAAAAAGGCGGCCGGCATGGAGTGGGATCCGGCCGACGTGAAGGGGTTCCACGACGCGCTGAAGGGGTATTCGGTCGCGGCCATCTTCTATGGCCACACGCACGCCCGCAACGTGTTCCGCTGGGACGGGTCGAACAAGGCGGCGGCGGCCGGCATCCCCGTGTTCAACGTGGACAACAGCGCCCACTTCGGGTCGAAGGCGCAAGCGTTCTACTACTGCGAGATCGCGGACGGGCGGATCACCGTCCGCGAGTACGCCACCTCGGACGGGTGGGAGACCGGCACCTGGACGCCACAAACGTGGGTCGCCCCGACCGTCACGCCGAAGGGCTGACGGCCGGTCCGCCGGCGGCGCGGTCGCGGAGGGTCTTCGAGATGCCTCGGACGGTCTCGTCCGCCTGGGTGCGGACGCCGACCGGGTCCGCCCCGCCTTCCACCGCTGCGAGGTGCCGGTCCATCACCGCCGGCCCCCACCCCCACGCCACCTTGGCGAACTGGCCGCGCGGTTCGGGTTCCGGTGGCCACGCCAAATACCCGACGGCGACCAGCAAGCAGGCGGCCAGCGCGGTGGCGACCGCCGACAGCGAGAGGTCGGGATCCGCACGCGGAGAGTGCGGACGACATCCGATACATTAGACCT
Organism: Gemmatales bacterium; assembly: GCA_038247725.1. GTDB lineage: Bacteria > Planctomycetota > Planctomycetia > Gemmatales > Gemmataceae > JALHQU01. The sequence goes on along the minus strand of JBBRUO010000033.1, from coordinate 16,332 downwards.
CCCCGGCTGTTGCGGTCAATTCCCAACTCCGTCGGCCGCGCGTTCCGTCATCGGTATAACACCACCCCGCCCGCCGTTCCCCTTCTTCGGATCTGCGTCATGAAGCACCATGTCCTCCCGCTCTTTGCCGCCCTGGTGGTCCTCGCCGGCGGTCTTCGCGCCGCCGACCCGCCCAAGCCCCAACCCACGTCTCGCTCGGAGCGGAAGCTGGAAGGGTGGACGCTCCGCGTCGATGACCGGCTTTTGAAGGGACCGGACGCCGAACTCGGGACGAAGGCGCTGCGGTTCTTGGAGGCCAAGTTGAGCGAGATCAAGGTCGTCGTTCCGGCCGACAAGGTGAAGAAGTTGCAAGCGGTCGCCATCGTCCTCGACCTGACGTGCGGCGACCTCGGCCCGATGCAGTACCACCCGTCGGCCGGCTGGCTGAAGTCGAACGGGTACCCGGCGGACCTCGAGAAGTGCGTCCACCTGCCTCGCGCGGCGGACGTGGTGACGAAGCGGAACGTCCGCGAACAGCCGTGGGTGATCCTGCACGAGCTGGCCCACGCCTATCACGACCAGGTGTTGGGGTTCGATGACCCCCGTGTGATCGCCGCCTACGAGGGATACAAGAAGGCCGGCCGTGGGGAAAAAGCAATGCTCTTCAACGGCAGCCGGGTGAAACACTACGGGCTGACCAACCACAAGGAGTTCTTCGCCGAAATGACCGAGGCCTACTTCGGCAGCAACGACTTCTTCCCGTTCAACCGGGGCGAACTGAAGGAGTCCGAGCCGGACGTCCTCGAACTGATGGTCCGCGTGTGGGAGACGCCGAAGGGGAAGAAGTGACCGGGGCGTCGCGGACACCCGGCGCCTCACCCCGCCGGCACTTCGGCTTGGCAACATTTCCCCCGTGTGTCAGAATCCCTTCATGTCCACTCCCGAACCAGTCACGGCCCCCCCGTCGCGCCGCCGTTGGCGGAGCGGAATCGTGCGCGGGGTGGTGCTACTGGCGGTCGGGCTGTTCCTGTACGAGGCCGGGCGGGTGGTGGCCTGGACGAACCGACACACGGTCATCCCCGGCCGGGTGTACCGCGCCGCCCAGCCGTCGCCGGGGCTGATCCGCGATATGGTCGCGGCGAACGGCATCCGCACGGTGGTGAACCTGCGCGGGCTGTGCGAGGACACCAACTGGTATCAGGGCGAAGCGACCGTGACAGCCGAGTTGAACGTGTCGCAGGAGGACATCTGCCTCTCGGCGAACACGCTGCCGCCGCCGTCGGAGTTGCGGCGGCTGGTGGAGGTGCTGGACCGCACCGAGTACCCGATCCTGATCCACTGCCGCCGCGGGGCCGACCGCACCGGGCTGGTGTCGGTGATGACCCTGCTGCTGTACACCGACGCCACCCCGGCCGAGGCCCGCCGACAACTGCTCGTGCGGTACGGGCACTTCCGGTTCGGCCGCACCGCCGCCCTCGACGAGTTCTTCGACAAATACGAGGCGTGGCTGGCCGGCGGGAACCTCGCCCACTCGCCGGCCCGCTTCCGCGACTGGGTGACGAACCGCTACTGCCCCGGCCCGGCCCGCTCCGCGCTGGCGTGGGTCGAACCGCCGCCGACGTGGCCGGCGGATCGGAGTCTGTCGCTCCGGGTGACGGCGGCGAACACGTCGGACACCGCCTGGGAGTTGAAGCCGGGCACGTTCGCCGGCATCCACTTGGCGTGGGCGGTGTACGACGCCGCCGGCGAGACGATGCAATACGAGCGCACCGGTCTGCGGTTCGAGACCGTGCCACCCGGCGGGACGACCGACTTCGTGCTGGCGGTGAAGGCGCTGCCGCCGGGGACGTACACGGTGACGGCCGAGTTGCACGACGCCACCGCCGCCGGCGTCGCCTTCCGCACGAGCTCGTTCGTCAAACTCGGCGACGGCTCGCTGGTGACGGAATTGGAAGTCAAAGACAACTAACCACAGATACACAGAGAAGAGAAGAATGAATTTGGACAGGATCACAGGATGAAAGCCAGGATTGAAGAGTTCTGTTCTTTCCGAATCCATTCTTCATCCTGTGATCCTGTCCAAAACTGCTTCTCCGTGACTCTGTGGTGAGTCCCTGCTTATCACACAGGTGCGGCATGACGCTGCTCTCGGTCATCATCCCGGTCAAGGACGAACGGGCCAACGTCCGCCCGCTCATCCAGTGGCTCCGCGACGCGCTCGACCCGGTGTGCGACTGGGAGGCGGTGTTCGTGGACGACGGCAGCACCGACGGCACCGCCGCCGAGTTGCTCCGCGAGGCGGACTCGGACGCACGGCTGAAGGTGGTCCGGTTGCGGAAGAACTTCGGCCAGTCGGCGGCGCTTCAGGCCGGGTTCGACCACGCCGCCGGCGACGTGCTGGCGACGATGGACGGTGACCTCCAGAACGACCCCGCCGACCTGCCGCGGATGCTGGCCAAACTGGACGAAGGGTACGACGTCGTCCTCGGCCAGCGGATGAAGCGAAAGGACAAGTTCCTGTTGCGGAAGGTGCCGAGCTGGTGCGCCAACTGGCTCATCCGCAAGGTACTCGGCGTGCCGTTCAAGGACTTCGGCTGCACCCTGCGGGTGATGAAGCGCGAGGTAGCCGAGGGGCTGCTGCTGTACGGCGAGATGCACCGGTTCATCAACGCGATGGCCGTGCATCAGGGGGCGACGGTGGCCCAGGTGCCGGTGCGGCACCACCCGCGGACGGCGGGCGTGTCGAAGTACAGCCTCGGCCGCACGGTGCGGGTGTTCCTGGATTTGCTCACCGTCAAGTTCATGAGCAGCTACCAGACGCGGCCGATGCACCTGTTCGGCGGGCTGGGGCTGGTGATGATGCTGGCCGGGGTCGTGAGTCTGACGACGACGGTGGCGATGAAGTGGACCGGCGGGCAGTGGATGACCGGCAACCCGCTGCTGCTGCTCAGCGTCATGCTGGAAGTGATGGGGGTGCAGTTCGTCACCCTCGGGTTGCTCGGCGAATCCTTGACCCGCAACCACTTCGAGCGGCACGGCCAGCGGCCGTATGTGGTCCGCGAAACCGCCAACCTGACCACCCCGGAAGACCCGGCCGACCTGTACCAGAAGGTGGCGTGAAGCGGCGGCCGGAGGCGCTAACTCGCCACCCGGCCGTGGGCGTCGGGGATTTGTCGCTGATATTCGCGGGCCATCCACGGGGACAGGAACAGGAAGTCGGCGGTGGCCCGGTTGCACGCCACCGGGATGTTCCACATGGTGGCGAGGCGGATGACCGCCTTCACGTCCGGGTCGTGAGGCTGCGCCGTCAGCGGATCCCAGAAGAAGATGAGCAGGTCGATCTTCAACTCGGCGATGAGCGCGCCGAGTTGCTGGTCCCCGCCGAGGGGGCCACTCAGCAGGCGGGTGATGGGCAGCCCCAGCCCGTCGCCGATCACCTTGCCGGTGGTGCCGGTGGCGAACAGTTCGTGCAGCCGCAACTCGGCCACGTGCTCGGTCGCCCACGCCAGCAGGTCCGGCTTCTTGGCGTCGTGGGCGACCAGCGCGATCCGCTTGCGGGCCGGGATGGGGTGGAGCATGGGGGCCTTTCTTCTCACCTCCCCTCGTTGAGGGGAGGTCGGTACCGAAGACACCGGGAGGGGAGTGCCTGCGGGAAGGGAAAACTCCCCTCCCGGTCGCTGCGCGACCGACCTCCCCTCAACGTGGGGAGGTGGAAAACCGTAGCGCCGTCACTTCGCCGGCTTGGCGTCGGCGTCCAGGTCGCCCAGCGCGAACTGCATCCCCGCCAGGTAGTGCTTCAGGATGGCCGGGTTCCAGTAGATGTCCTCGCGGTGGCCGAGCGAGCAGTAGAACGTCCGCCCCTTGCCGGAGGTGCTCACCCAACTCACCGGGTAGAAGGTGTCCTCCCGCTTGCCGATCTTCACGTTCGTCTTGTCGTTGTCCAGCGTCAGCAGGTAGGTGCGGCCGTCCGGCGCGGCGGTGTCGGCGCGGAACTGGTAGATCTCGTCGGTGATGGCGAACCCCTTGCCGTCGAACGCGGCGTTCAGCGGGTGGTCCGGGGCCACGTTCTTGATCGTCACCTTGCTGTTGGCGTTCCACGGGTGGCCGTCGAACGCCCCGCCCATCATCACGTTGAAGTCCTTCCAGTTCTTGTAGGTGTCGGTGGCGGCGTGGACGCCGATCAGCCCCTTCCCGCCCTCGACGAACGCCTTCAGGCTGGCCTTGTACCCCTCCTCCTGCTTCTTGGCGGCGGCCTTCTGCTCCGGCGTCGCGTCCTTCGCCACCTTCGGGGCCATGCAGTCGTTGGTGGTGTTCAGGAAGAACACGGCGTCGAACTTGTTCAGCTTCTCCGGCTCGAAGAAGGACTCGTCCTCGGTGGCGAAGACGGTGAACGCCTTCGTCTTCTCGCCCATCAGGGTGATGGCGCGGACGCCGTACTCGATGGAACTGTGGCGGAACCCGGCGGTGCGGCTGAAAATTAGCACCTTCCGCTCGGCCTTCGGTTTGGCCGGCGCGGTGTCGGGCAGCGCCGCCTGAATCTTGCCCACGTCCTTCTCGTTCGGTTGGGCGGCTCGGCCGGCGGGCGACGTGGCGAACAGGCCGGCGGCGGCCACGAACACGGCGGACATCAGCAACGGACGGTGCATGGCGGGAACTCTCGGAGAGGAATCGGCCGGCGGGAATGGCCGGAAGTTACGATGACACACCACCCGCGCGACGGCAAGGGGTGGACAAAAAACGTGGTCGTCACAGCTTCTCCCCCGGCACCCAGGTGCCGTGGAACCCGTAGGGCACGCGGGTGGGCAGGTGGATTCGGGCCACCGGCTTCGCCGTCATGTCGGTCGCGTCGGTGACGACCAACTCGCTCTTGCCCGCCGCCTTATCGAAGACGTAGTTCAGCAGCCAGCCGGCGTCCTCGCCCGTGCCGTCCGGGTTCGGCACGAACACCCCTTCGCCGCCGAACCGCCCGTCGCCGTACAGGTGATCGACGCCCTTCCCCGTCGTCAGGTCGAACTTCCGCAGACCGGCGAAGAACTCGCCGTCGCCGGTGCCGAAGTAGCCGAACCGGTGCGGCTTGCCGACGAGCGAATCGGGCAACCGGGGGAACTCGGCCGGTGAATCGTCCAGCGCTTTCTCGGTACACTTCCCCGTCTTCGGGTCGAGGGTCCACTGATATGGCAGGGCCGGGTTCGGCGACGGGTCGGCGTCCGGTTCGCCGAACGCCACCGCGGACGGGAAGCGGTTGTAGCGGCAACCGACGACGACGATCTTGCCGTCAGATTCGTGGGCGTTGAGGAAGTGGAAGGCGAAGCACGTCTTCGCCTCAATCGCCACCGGCTTGGCCTCGCCGGTGCGCGGCACGACCACGAATGTGGTCGGCTTCTCGGCGTCGAAGTACCACGGCGACTGCCCTTTGAACAGTCGGGCCATGTCGAACGTCTGCGGCCCGCACGGGAACACGGCGTAGTTCTTGGTGACGACGAAGTCGTGGATCATCGTCGGCCGCGGCAACTTCACGGCGACGCTGCGGACCAACTCGCCCTTGGCGTTCGCCGTGCTGAAGACCGCCTTCGGCAGGTTCGGGATGTACCCGAAGAACAGCATCTCGCCGGTGTCCGGGTCCACCTTCGGGTGGGCGGTGAACGGGTGGTTGAGCTTCGCGCCGAACGTGTACGGCCCGACCGTCGCCAGGTCCGGCACCCGGATTTCGTACGGTTCGCCGACCTCCCACAGGGCGAGCAACTTGCCCGCGTGATGCACCAGCGCCGTGTTCGCCGGGTTCTTGAACGGCAATTCGCCGGCCAGGAGCTTCTTCAGGTCCGGGGCGTCGAGGATGCCGGGGTAGGTCGCCTTCCCCGCCGCCTTCTCGTCCTCGTAGCCCTTGGTGCGGATGAAGCGGTTGCGGTACGTCGCTTTCCCCCCTCGCAGGCGGACGCCGTGCAACATGCCGTCGCCGTCGAACCAGTGGTAGTGGCCCGCCGGCGGGAACTGCGGGTTCGGCCCGTTCCGCACGAACAGCCCATCGAGCGCCTTCGGGATGACGCCTGTCACTTTCAGCGCGTCGGTGGTGTGTTCCTCGCTCAGCGGCGCGAAGTTTCCTTCGAGGAACGGACTCTTCGGCCTCTTGGGGGCGTCGGCCGCGACCGCCCGCAAACCGGGGTGCAGCAGCAACGCGGAGGTCACCAGGATGTCGCGCCGGGTCGGGGTCATAATTTGGATTTCCTGAGAAGAGATGAACCGCGTCACACCTTCAACTCCGCTTGGGCTTTCTTCGCCGCGTCCACGACCTTCGACTCCCACGCCGGGTCGTCCGGGTGGAACGGGAAGACGACGCCGCGGGAGGTGTTCACGACGGCACCCAACCCGTTGGGCAGGTAGCCGGCCTTCACGTCCGCCGCCGTGCCGCCTTGCGCGCCGTAGCCGGGGACGAGGAACCACACCTTCGGCAGCGCGGCCCGCAGTTCCGCCAACTCGGCCGGGTGCGTCGCCCCGACGACGGCCCCGACATCGCCGAGGTCGCACTGGCCGAGCCGCTCCGCGTTCCAGTCCGCGACCGCCTCGCCGACGTGCCGGTACAACGGTTGGCCGTCGCACAGTCGATTCTGAAACAGGCCGCCGCCGGGGTTGCTGGTGCGGACGAGTACGAACACGCCCCGAGATGGGGTTGCCGCCCGCGCGACGGTGAGGAACGGCTCCACCGAATCGCGGCCGAGGTACGGGTTCACGGTCAGCGCGTCGGCGTCCCACACCGGGCCGAACGCGGCGTCGGCGTAGGCCTGGGCGGTGCTGGCGATGTCACCCCGCTTGGCGTCGAGGACGGTGACGAAGCCCAACTCTTTCGCCCGCCGCAGCACCTCTTCGAGGGCGATGAACCCGCGCGGGCCGAGCAACTCGAAGAACGCCGCCTGCGGTTTCACGATGCCGCAGTACGGTCGGACGAGTTCCAACACCTTCAGACAGAACAGCCGGACGCCGAGCGCCCGGTCGAGGTCGGGGTGTCGATATCGGGCCGGCAGCATCTCGACGCGGGGGTCGAGGCCGACGCACAGCGGCCCGTGACGGCGGACGGCCTCCGCGAGGCGATCCGGGAACGCGGTCATGCGACCTCCGTGGCAAATCCCGGTTCGGCGGCGGCGAACCCGAGTTCGGCCAACTCCGCGACTACTTCGGCATGATACCGCGGCTTGACGTGCGTGGCGAACACCCGCACCGACTTCGGGAAGGCGCGGGCGGCGTCGGCGAACTGGTCGGTCGTCAGGTGCTTGGTCACCTTGGCCAAGTCCGTCAGGCGGCGCGGGTACGAGCATTCCAGGAACGCCACCCGCAGCCGCGGCCAGCGGGCCAGGGGTTCGATGACGCTTGGCACCGGGGCGGTGTCGGTGACGACGGCGACGGCGGCCGAGCGGTCGTCGATCAGATACGCCACCGCCGGGACCGTGTGATCCACGGGGATCGGGGTGATGGTGTAGCGGCCGACCGTGAACGGGCAGTTCGGCACCACCTCGCGGGAGGCGACGAACGGCGGCATCGTCTCGGACAGGGCGAAGAAGTCCGGCATCACCCGGTCGTTGAAGATGTCGCGGCGGAGCGAGTCCAGTGTGTCGGCGGTGGCGTGAACCGTCGGCGGGGTGTCCGCCATGCGGTACACGGTGTCGAGGAAGATCGGCAACCCGCCGACGTGATCCACGTGCGAGTGCGTCAGCAGGATGTCCCGCACGGCCCCCAGTTCGGCCACGGTGCCGAACGTGCCCAGCGGCCCGGCATCGACGGCCAGCACGCCGTCCACCAGGAACCCGGTGTACGGGTGGCCGGGGGCGGCCCCGCCGCAAGATTGCACCTGCACGCGCATGGTGGGGATCGGATCGGGATTGTCGTGGCTACACCGGATACGATACCCTGCTGGTGTGTGCCCCGGAAAGGGGAACTGTCCCACGGTCGCGGAATCCCATGACGCCCACCGTTCGCCGATCCGGCAAACTCAGCCCGCTCCTGCTCGCCAGCGTCGTCGCCAACCTGGCCCTGGCGGGGGCGGCCGGCTACCTGCTGTTCGGGGGGAAGAAGGCCGGCCCCGGCACCCTCGCGCTCGGCGGCGGTTCGACGGACGCGACACCGGGCGGCGCGGTGGAGGCGCTCGGCCGCATCCAGCCGGCCGGCGGGGTGATCGGCGTGTACGGGCCGCCGGGCGACAAAGTGAAGGCCATCAAGGTCGCCGTCGGCCGCACCGTGGCCATCGGCGACACCCTCGCCACCCTTTCCGGCGACGACGAGCGGGAACTGAACCTGAAGACGCTCGGCTCGCAGATCGCGGAGGCGAACGCCCTGATCGCGGCCATCAAGGCGTCCACTCAGGCGAAGTTGACCGACCTGGAGGCCGAGGCGAATCAGGCCACCGCCGGCCTCGTCCAGGATACTAAAGTGCTTGACGCGAAGGGGAAAGCCGCCGCCGCGCAAGCGGACCGCGCCCGCGGCGAGTTGAAGCGGCTGACCGAAGTGAAGGCCGAGGGCGTGCCGGTGTCGGAGCAGGAGTTCGAAACGGTGACGGCCCTGCTGGCCACGGCCGAGGCGGAGATGGCGGTGGCGGTCGCCCAGAAGGAGAAGCTGAAGGTTCAGAAAGAGCAGTCGGCGGTGTCCATCGAGGCGAAGAAGGCGGCGGTGACGGCGGAGGCGGATCGGGCGGTGGCGCAGGTGCCGCTGGCGTCGTTGGAGGCGGCGAAACGGGTAGCCGAGCGGAAGGTGCAAGACGCCGGCGTCGTCGCACCGACCGCCGGCAAAGTGGTGCGCATCCCGGCCAAGGTGGGCGAGACGCTGGCCAACCAGCCGATCGTGGAACTGGCCGACACCGGCCGGTTGGTGGTCCTCGCCGAGGTGTACGAGACGGATGTCGGGCGGCTGCGAGAGTGGGTTGTGAACAAGGGATCCGTTAAAGTGGAGATCGACGCGCGGGGGGTGGCCGGCGGTGACGGCGCGCCGAAGTTGTCCGGCCGCGTCGCCGGGGTGGACCGGGTGGCGACCGTCATCGCGCGGAACGCCCTCACCCCACTCGGCCCCCGCGAAGACGCCGACCGCCGGGTGGTGGAGGTGATCGTGGACCTGGACCCGGCGTCCGTCGGCGTCGCCCAGAACTTCATCGGGTTGCAGGTGCGGACCCGCTTCCTCCCGCCGCAGTGACACCCGGACGCCCGCGCCCATGACCGCCCCCGCCCTCGCCCTCACGAACCTGCTCCACCAGCGCGGCCGCACCGCCGTATCCGTGATCGGCGCGGCGTTCGCGGTCGTGCTCGTGTTCATGCAACTCGGCTTCCTCGGCGCGGTGCACAACACGGCCACCCTGCTGTACGACAAACTCCAGTTCGACCTGCTGCTCACGTCCAGCGAGTACATCGACCTGTCCCGGACGGGCGAGTTGAGTCGCGGGCGGCTGGCCCAGGCGCGGGCCGCCACCGGCGGGGAGGTGTTGCCGCTGACCGTCGCGTCCGGCCTGTGGCGGAACCCGACGGACGACCCCGAACGGGGTGGCCGGCTGTGGGCGATCACCGTCCTCGGCATCGACCCCGGCACCCTCGACCGCGCCTTCCAGCCGCCCGGCGACGGCGGCATCTTCGCGGACGCCGCCGACCTCGCCGAGAAGAAGTCCCTTCTCGCCCGCCTCGACACGGTGCTCCTCGACCTCAAATCCCGCCCCGACTTCGGCGACCCCGACGACATGCCGCCCGGCACCCGCGCCGAGTTGAACCGCCGCGGCGTCGAGTTGTCCGGGTACTTCCGCGCCGGCACCGGGTTCAGCTACTCCGGCATGCTGCTCGCCAGCGAGGAGACGTTCGGCCGCTACTTCCCGATGACGCCGGCCTCGCGGGTGACGTTCGGGCTGGTGCAGTTGCCGGCCGGCACGGACGTGGACGCGGCGGCGGCGACACTCCGCCAAACGCTCCCCGGCGACTGCCGCGTGTTCACCCGCCGACAGATCGCCGAGTACGAGCGGGACTACTGGGTGAACCGCACCGCCGTCGGCCAGTTCTTCTACTTCGGGGTGCTACTCGCCCTCACGGTCGGCGGCATCTTCATCTACCAGATGATGGTGGCCGACATCAAGAAGCACCTGGCGGAGTACGCCACCCTGAAGGCGATGGGGTACCCGTTCGGGTTCCTGTTCGCGGTGGTGGTGAGTCAGGCGCTGGTGCTGGCGGCGGGCGGGTACGCCATCGGGTTGGTCGTCTCGTTCGGCCTGTATGAAGTGACGGAAGCGGCCGCCCGACTGCCCATCTGGATGACCGGCGGGCGGGCGCTGTTGGTATTCGCCCTGACCGTCGCCATGTGCGTCACGTCCGGCCTGCTGGCCGTCGGCAAGGTGCGGAAGGCGGAGCCGGCCGACCTGTTCTGACCCGCCGCCACGCGCGGTATACTGACGGCGGAGGTGACGCCATGACAACGGAACAGGCGATCCATGACCTGACCAACCGCGCGATGAGAATCTGGACGGCACATCAGACGGACCGCGACCCGGCGGAATGGGCCGGGAAAACGGTCGGCGTGGACACGGCCACCGGCGAAGTGTTCTTCGGCGGCTGCGTTTCGGACATCCCCACGCGGCCGACGGTGGTGGTCGTCCAACCCTCGCGGGTCGATTTCGAACGCAGGCGACTGCGACTGGGGGGCCGATGGCGACGGGTCAGGTGAGTGCGGCGGGAATGCCCGTGATCGTCGCACTCGACCGACTCGCCACCCCGTGACCCGGCTCAGTACGGGATCGGGTGGTCGTCGTCGCCCCCCTTGCGAGGGCGGTTCCAATCGGGCGGGTCGTCATCATCGTCGTCGTCGTCGTCCAGCCCCAGGTCGAATTCGCCCTCTTCGTCGTCGTCGTCGTCGTCGTCGTCCACCCACATGCGGTTGCCTTCCTCGTCGGTCCAGTCTTGGTCGATGGGGAGGATGTCGAACCCGAACCCGCGGCCGCCGCAACCGGGTGTCGGGCAGCACCACCACCACCGCATGCGACCGTCGGAGTCCCGATCCCGCCGCCGCTCGATCAAGTAGCTCTCGTACTCGTCGCCGCAGTGCAGGCAGGCGACGAGCGTGGGAATGGCCGGCGGGCCGAACGGATCACCGCCGCGGTCGTCGTCGTCCTCGGTTGGCACACTCATGGCGACCCCCTGTTCCCCGATGCGGCTGATTGTATCACCCGCCCGCCCCGCGCCGCGAGATTCCGCCCCCGTTCAGCGCGCGCTACCCGCGAGGGGTTTGCGGAAGACGCGCACTCCTCCCCCGCCGAGCGACTGGCGTGGGGTAGAAATCCGGGAAACGTCGCGTTTCGACCGCGCCGACTGCAAAATCGCCGAGGCTGGTGGGGGACGGCGATTTCCAGAGGTGCCGAATCCCCTACGATTCCTCGCGCCAACCGAGACGCGCAAGAGCCTCGCCGTGGCGGGCATTTTCTTGCGTCCGGCTTCGATTTTGGCTACGCTAATCTGGTTGTCGCTTCCGCGTCAAAAGGAAACCCGCCGATGTTTCGAACCGAAGCCGCCCTGGCCAACGAATATTTCCAGCTGAAGCGGCACGGGGAGATCGCCGTCATCATCCCGTCGCCGGAAGTCGAGCAACTGCCGGAGAGCCTGCTCCAACCGGCCGCCCAGATGCTGCTCCAACCGCTCCGCAACGACCCGCCGTCGCACCTCATCATCGACTTGGCCGGGGTGCGGTACTTCGGCTCGGCGTTCATCACCTTCATGCTCCGCTGCCACGAGGTGGCCCAGCAACAGGGGAGCGAGTTGGCCGTCAGCGGTGTCACCAGCCGGGTGCGGGAACTCCTCCAGGTGACGGCGATGGATCAGATCTGGTCGCTATACGAGACCCGTCAGGAAGCCATCCAGGCGCTCGGCAGTCTGGACTAACGGGTGTGAGATCGACAACCACTCCTCGCCGCCGCGCCCGATTGGCGCGGCGGTTCGCATTTTTAGCGAGTGGTCGAGGCGGGTGGTGTCCTGTTGAAGTTGCAAACCGTGGTGCTGACGAAGCAAGATGTTGGGCATGTGGGGGTGCCGTTTCACGCCGGGAGGGAGTCCCGTGGGTGAACACGATCTGAGCCGCTTCTGCTGCCTCAATTCCGACTGCGACGACCACGGCCATCGGGGGCATGGCTACCTGACCGTGACCGCCCGATTGGTCGGCGTGTACCGCGACACCGTCACCCGCACCCGCCGTCAGGCCGGCGATCACGCCGACTAACGGCACGACGAGTGGGTGGCTTTTTCCCCCGACGACGAGTGACGTGCAATTCGACGAGTCATCTTGAGATTCTACCCTCTCGGCAACCGTTCGGCCCACTCGGCTCGCAATGCCGCCTCCAGGTTCCGGACGTACTTCGTCGCGTCGCACAACGGCGAGGCCGACAGCCGGTCGCGGAGGCCGGCGCGGATGGCCGCCAACTCGTCCCGCTTGCCCATCCACAGCTTCCCCAGCGCCGGTAGCGCGTCGGCCGACTCCGCGACGAACTCCGGCAGCCCCACCCGCGTCATCTGCAACACCCCCTGCCGGGAGACGTAATTGGTGCCGGCCACCGTCAGCACCGGCACGCCCATCCACAGCGCGTCGCAGGTGGTGACGCCCCCGTTGTAGGGGAACGGGTCGAGGGCCAGGTCGAACGTCGAGTACCGCTCGAAGTACTGGTCACGGGGGAGGCGGTTAATCAACTCGATCCGTTCGCGGAGGATGCCGGCGCGGGCGAACCGGTCAGCCAACTTCTTCAGCGCCGACGGCGATTGCCCGGCCAGCAGCACCAACTTCGAGCCGGGCGCGCCCTGGATCAACTTCGTCCAGGCGTCCACGCAGGCGTCCGAGATCTTGGCCGCGTTGTTCAGACAGCCGAACGTGAACCCCTTGCGGGAGGCGGCCGGCAGCGGGGTGACGGCGGAGGCCTCGGCCGGCGGGCGGTACACCCACGGCAGGTCCGGCAGGCGTAGCAACGTCTCGGTGTAGAACGCTTCGGTCATTCCGGGCGGGTCCGAGATGGCGTCGGTGATGCGGAAGTCCATCGCCCCGACGCCGGTGGTGTTCGGGTAGCCAAAGACGGTCGCCTGCACCGCCGCCGGGTGGTAGGCGAAGGTGAGCAACCGGTTCCCCGCCGTGTGCCCGCCGAGGTCGACGAGGACGTCGATCTTGTCCGCCTCGATGCGGGTGGCGGCCTCGTCTTCCGTCACCCCGAAGATCGGCTTCCAGTGGTCGGCGAGGCCCTTCAACTTCTCGGTGGTGGCGTCCGGGCGGGGGACGTTCGGGAAGGCGAACACCTCGAACCGGTCGCGGTCGTGGTGGGTCAAAAGCGCCTCGATGAACCCGGCGACGGTGTGGTCGCGGAAGTCGGCCGAGACGTAGCCGATCCGCAACTTCCGCTCCGGGTCGTGCGGCAGGTGGGGCACCGGCGGCGGTTGCACCGGGCTGGCGAACCGCGCCGCCCACGCCAGGTGTTCGTCCCGCACCTGCTCCGGTGACAGCCGACTGTCATAGTTCAACGTGAGCAGCAGGTTGCCGTGAATGGCGGGGGCGTCCGGGCGGGCGGCGAGGGACTTGCGGTAGCAGTCAGTCGCCTCCGCCGTCCGGCTCTGCTCCACCAGGTTCGTCCCCATGTTGCTCCAGGCGTCGGCCAAATCCGGCTTCAGCTCCACCGCCTTCAGGTAGTGAAACAGGGCGTCGTCCTTGCGGCCGAGCATCTCCAGCGCTAGCCCCAGCGCGTTGTGCGCCTCGGCGTAGTCGGGCTTCAGCTTCAGCGCCTTGTGCAGCGCCTCCTGGGCGTCGGCCGGCTTGGCGTCGTTGGCCAGCGCCAGGGCGAGGTTGTACAGCCCGCGCGGGTCGGCCGGGTACGCGGCGGAATACCTTTGGAACTCGACCAGTCCGTCCTGGATGCGGCCGAGGCGGAGTAGCACGTCGCCGAGGCGGAGGTGCGCTTGCCCGACCTGCGGTTCCATTTGCGTGACGGCGCGGAAGGCGGCTTCGGCGGACAGCAAGTCGCCCACCTTCGACGCCACGGTGCCGAGGTTGAAGTACCCGTTGGCGTGGTTCGAGTTGGCCTGCACGCAAGCGCGGAACTGGGTGAGGGCGGCGCGGAGGTTGCCGCCGCGGTGGTACAGGTTGCCCAGGTTGAAGTGGGCGTCGGCGAACCCCGGCGTGCCGGCCAAAGCCATCAGGTAGCAGTTCTCGGCCCCGGCCGGGTCGCCCTTCTGGGCCAGCAGCGCGCCCAGGTTACACAGCGCGCCGGGGTACGTCGGCACGTCTCGCAGGATGGCCCGATACCTCGCCTCGGCGGTGTCCAGGTCGCCCGACGAGTGGGCCTGCACGGCGGCGGCGAACGCCTGATCGAGTCCCGGCGGGGTCATAGTCCTGGTCTCCGGTCCCGACCGAAGGTAGTCCGCACCCTCCGGGGGCGGTCTTCAGTCAACTCCCGCCCCCGGAGGGTGCGGACTACCTCGGAGTCAATGTACCCCGGACCGCGCACGAAAAAACCCCGGCGGTTGGGGCCGGGGTGTCGGAGACCCATTTCGCGGCCGCTCACTCGCCGACGTAGGGCAGCAGGGCCATGGTCCGTGCCCGCTTGACGGCGTTGGATACCGCCCGCTGGAACGGGGCGCACAGTTGGCTCCGCTTGCGGCCGAACAGCTTGCCCTGGTTCGACACCAGCTTCTTCAGGTTGTTCGTGTCCTTGTAGTCCACGAAGGCCGGCCGCGGGCAGCCTTCCTTGGTGCAGAACCGGCACCGCATCTTCCGCGTCCGCAGCTTCTTCTTGCCGATCATCTCTGCCTCTTTCCGGAACGCAACGGGGGTGTAAGAGTCCGATTTTTCGGAAGACGTTAGTTTAGACGGGGTCGGTCGGGTGTCAACGGCAAGCCGCGGATTGCCGGCCCGTGGCGACGGATCGGGAAGCGGAGACGCGAACCAATTCACCACGGGGCACGGCAGTTGCTTCATTTTTTGCCCTACACGGGCGGTGGTCGCCCGCACCCGACTTGGAGGATCTATGAAAGTCCCGACCCTTGATAAGCTACTCGAAGACCAGTTGAAAGACATCTCCAGCGCCGAAAACCAGCTCCTGAAGGCGCTGCCGAAGATGGCGAAGGCCGCCTCGACGCCGGCGCTCAAGGATGCCCTCACCGCGCACCTCGAAGAGACCCGCGGCCAGGTGGAGCGGCTCACCCGGATCGGCGAACACCTGGGCATCAGACTGACCGGCAAGAAGTGCGCGGCGATGGAAGGTCTGGTCGAAGAGGGCAAGGAGGCGCTCGAGATGGAAGCGCCGGACGCGATCCAGGACCTCGCCATCATCGCCGCGGCGCAGCGGGTGGAGCACTACGAGATGTCCGCCTACGGTTCCGCACGCGCGATCGCCAAACACCTCGGGCACAGCGAGGTGGTCACACTCCTCCAGCAAACCCTCGACGAGGAATCGGCCGCCGACGAGAAGCTGACGGCGGTCGCGTCGGACGCCGTCTTCCCGAGTATCGAGGAGGATCCGGAGGGCGAGGACGAAGAGGAAGAAGAGGATGAGGAGAAGCCGGCTCCGAAGAAGAAGAGCGGCCCGACCAAGCCGGCGCGGAAGTAATCCCGTTTACCGGGGCGGGCGGACGGGTGTCACCCCGTACCGCTCGCCGTGCGCGGCCTTCATCCGCACGTACTCCGGGTCGGCCTTGACCCGCTCCCACTCCGCTTTGAACACCGCCGCGGATGCCGCCTTCACCAGGTCGTTCTGGTAGGGCAGGACCGTCCCGTCCGCCGCGTACTTGCGGCCGCCCTTGTGATTCGCGTACCGGCGGGCTGGGGTGTAGCCCATCTGGAGGAACTTGCGGGCCATGTCCATGCCGACGAAGTCGCCTGCGGCCTTGTATCCGAGGTAGAGTTCGTAGATCGCCGTGGCCGATGCGCGGGCAGCTTCCACGTCTTTAAACCGCCAATGCGGGAGAATCTCACTTTTGTACGGTTCGACCGACAGCACGCCTTCTTCGCCGCGCCCGACGCGGTAGAGTTCCGGGTGCGCACGAAAATCGGTGGCGGCGAAGTCGAGTGAATAGTCGAAGGTGGGACTGCGGTGCGGCCCCACGCCCGACCGTTTTCGCTCCCTGCGGGGGGAAGTCGGTTTCGCAATCACCTTTTTCGCGCGAGGCATGGCATTCTCCCTTTGAACGCTTTGGAGGCGGCAAATACCGGACCGCGCCGTTAAGCGTGACTGCTTCACTTCAACCCCTTCAAGTACGCATTCAGGTCGGCGAGGTCTTCGGGCTTGAAGGCGTCCAGCAACCCGGCGGGCATGAGCGAGTTTTGCCCCGGCTTGCGCTCGACGATGCCCTGGCCGGCGATCCGCACCGTCACGTCGGCGGAGGT
>JBBRUO010000032.1:0-19966 GCA_038247725.1 Gemmatales bacterium | reverse complement strand
GTGATCCACTTCCCCGGCGGTGCGGTTAACGGGTACACTCGTGTTTGTTGTGTCCGTGCCACCGGGGTGCCCGCGATGACGCTTCGCCTGCTGACGGTCCTCGCCCTGACGGTGTTTTCCGGCGTCGCTCCCGCCGCCGAGCCGTCGCCCGCCGAGCGGGGTCAGGCGGCGCTCCAGTCCACCGCCTTCATTAAGGCGTTCTGGCCGAAGTCCGCCTACGACAAGGCCTGGAAGACGTGGGGCCTGAAGGCCAAACCCGACGACTACCCGGCGGCCTTCCGCGCGCGGTACGGGCTGCACCCGGCCGACTACCCGAACGACGGCTACCCGATGGGCCTGCGGAAGGCCGACCTGCTCTTCGGCTCCGGCCTCGGCATCGACTGCATGACCTGCCACGGCGGGAGCATCCTCGGCCAGAGTCACGTCGGCCTGGGCAACTCCGGGCTCGACATCCAGGCACTGTTCGAGGAACTGGCGGCCGCGTCCGGCACCCCGGCGAAGACGCCCTTCCCGTTCTCGCACGCCCGCGGCACCAACGAGGCCGGGGCGTTCGCCGTGTACCTGTTGGGGATGCGGAAGCCGGACCTGACGGTGACGCCGGAGGTGGCCGACCTGGGCCTGCGCGCGGACAGTTGCGAGGACGTGCCGGCGTGGTGGCTGCTGAAGAAGAAGCGGACCATGTACCACGTCGGGGCGACCGACGCGCGGAGCGTGCGGAGCCTGATGCAGTTCCTCATGCACCCGCTGACGGTGCCGGCCGAGTTCGCCAAGCACGAGCCGACGTTCCGCGACATCCAGCAGTACCTGCTGAGCTTGGAGCCGCCGAAGTACCCGTTCCCCGTGGACGCGAAACGGGCCGCCGCCGGGAAGGTGATCTTCCGGGAGACGTGCGCGAGTTGCCACGGCACCTACGGGGAGAAGTGGACGTACCCGAACCGGGTCGTGCCGCTCGATGAGATCGGCACCGACCCGGCGCGGTTCCGGAACATCGGGCCGAAGTTCACCGAGGCGTATAACCGCAGTTGGTTCGCGGGCGAGGGCGGGTGGCTGCTCGGTGGCCAGCCGATCCGCGCGACGAAAGGCTATCAGGCCCCGCCGCTCGACGGCGTCTGGGCGACCGCCCCGTACTTCCACAACGGCAGCGTGCCGACCCTGGCCGGAGTGCTGGACAGCACGGCACGGCCGGCGGAATTCACCCGCTCGTTCGGCACGACGGAGGCGGACTTCGACAAGACCGCCGTCGGGTGGAAGGTGACGGACGTCGGGCCGACGCGGGGGAACGTGTCCGCGTTCGACCGACGGAAGGTGTACGACACCACCCAACCGGGCCGGGGCAACGGCGGCCACACCTACGGGGACGCCCTGTCCGATGCCGACCGACGGGCCGTGATCGAGTACCTGAAAACCTTGTGATCGGGCGGCACCGCGGCATTTCCGGGCGGGCCGCTTGCGCTCTCACACACGGACCCGCAGCGGGTGTCCCATCGGGTGCCGTGGGGGGAATGCAACCCACCTCCCCTCAACGAGGGAAGGTGGGAAGAAGCGGCAACTCCTGTACGCGATGGAACAGTCCAACCGGGTTCACTCGCAGGGACGCGGCGATCAGGTCGCCGCGACCGCCCACCGGCCGGCGAGGGCGCGGAGGTCCGGGGCGGGGTACTCGTTCGCCTCGGCCGCGAAGTGGTAGCGTTCGAGTTCGGTCAACTCGCGGTTCAACTCCGCCCGCTGGGCGGCGGTCAGGTCGGGCCGCTGGGACGCCTGCCGGAGCAACCCCGCCACCACGAACGGGTCGAGCGTCGCCGGCAACTCGTCGGCGGGTCGAACCGTCCCGCGACGCCGCGAGCGAGCGAGAACCGCGACCGCGCCCATCACCAACACACCGCCCACGATCCCAGCCGCGTACCACCCCCAGTCGCTCTTCGTCTTCCCGTAGGTCGCCTCCAGCGACACCTCTTCCGCCACCGGTGTCAAGTCGGCGTCTGCGTACCGCTGGTACAGGACTTCCTTGGCCGGCACCCGGACGGGAGCGAACCGGAACGACTTCGGCAACTCGGCGCGGTCGTCCCGGCCGGTGAGCGTGACCGTCCACGCCTGCTCGGAGACGACGGCGTTGCGGTCCCCGTCTTCGTCGAACTTCTTCACCCCCAACCCCTGGGTGTCGGTCTTGGTGACGACGAACCCGTCCGGCGCGAACTCACCCGCCAGTTCCTCCCAGTCGGGCACGAGGCCGACGCCCACCGCCTTCACCTCCAGCAGCAGCACGCCCTTGTCCGCCTGCCGCTCGTCGAGGGTCTGGGTGACGGTCAACTGCTCGACCGGCCGCGAATCCCCGACCGGGTCGCGGGCGCTGATCGGCACCGCCGGCGACTCCACCGGCATGACGACGTACCCGGACGTCTCCAGGAAGTCGAGGTCGAGGCGGAGCGGCGGGACGGTGTCCACCTGCGGGCCGCGGGGCTTGAGCAGGATGTACGCATACGGGGTGTATCGCCAGCCGAACTCGCCGGCCGCCGCGCGGGAGGTCACTTTCTCGTCCTGGAAGGTGACGGAGATCACCTCGAACTGCTCCTTCAGGGCGGTGCGGGCGGCGGTCTCGAACCGGTCGCGGTAGTCGGCCGTCGGCCGGCCGTAGTTGTAACTGAAGGACATGCTGTTCTGGTTCTGGAGATAGCGGCCGAACCCGCCGGACTCCCGCTCGATGTCGCGGGTGTGCGCCAGGTTGACGAACAGGCCGAACGGCCGCGCGTGCCCGACCCGCGTGGACCCGTCGACGGCCGCCTCCAGGCGGATCTCGGTGACGAGGTCCTTGTAGTAGTCGAACACTTTCTTCGCCTCGGCCGCCCGCGGGTGGTCGCCGACGATCTGGAACCCGGCCTTCAGGTAGTTGAACTTCACGTGCGGCTTGGCCCCGCTCATCTTGATGAACAGGTTGTTGGCGAACTTGCCCAGGTGCGTCTCGGCCAGGTCGCCGGGGAGGGCGAGCAGGGCGGCGCGGATGAGCGGCGGCTGGGTCCAGTCCGGTTGCCGGTCCTCGGTGATCATGCCCAGGTCCACCGCCCCCAGGGACGCCGCGAACCACTGCTCGTACACGGCCGTGGTGTGATCGCTTTCGGGGAGGGTGCGGACGGCCTTCGCGTACTGCTCCGCCGCCTGCCGGTACACGGCGAAGGCGGCCGACCGCTTCGCCGAGAAGGTGGCCGACTTGCTCAGTTCCTGGCGGTAGTGGGCCTCGTCGTGCAGTAGCCCGGCGCGGGCGGCGAGCAGTGCCCAGTGGTCGGGGGACGCCGTCAGCCCGTCGCCCACCACGCCGGCGGCCACCTCGTACCCGCGCAGCACTTCCGCCTGAATGTCCTTCTTCTTCCGCTTCGTCTTCTGCTGCTGTTGCACCGCCGGCTCCTTCCACAGCCCGGCCAGGTTCGACCGCATCTGGTCGGCGAGGCCGGCAAGGGTCTTCGGCTTCAGCCCGCCGAGCGGCCCGAACACCGACTCGATGGCCTCCGTGCGGTACACCTCGGCGGAACTGTGGCAGGCGGTGAACGCCTTCACCACCGTCTCGTCGTCGAGCTCGCTGGCGACGCCGGGCAGCTTCTTGATCCGCGCCACCCACCCGGCCAACTCCGTCAGGTTCCGCTCCTGCTTCGAGCGGGTCAGCGGGATGCTCTCGGCCCGCTGCTCGAAGGCGAAGAAGAACCACGAGTACCGGTTCTCGTTGCGGCTGCCGTTCGGGTCGTGGTTCCGCGTCCACACCCGCAGGAACTCGGCGACCAGCCCCTTCGCCTCGCCCGGTTGGGCCGGGGCCAGTTGCTCGATCAGCGGGAACGCCTTGTCCTCGTCGTTCACCTTCAGGTGCAGGCGGGCGACGGCGGCGGCCAGTTTGGGGCGGAGCGACTCGTCGATGGCGGCCACCCAGGCGGGCGTCGGCGCGGCCTTGATGACGTCCGCCACCAGGATCGGCCGCGGCAGGTTCGGCTGCTGCATCATCATCCGCGCCGGGTCGTCGTCGCCGGACGAGAAGAAGATGTTGCCGAACACGTCGCGGCGGAGTTGCGGGTTGCCGGACGAGCGGTCGTACTGCCGCGAGAAGTCGGCCTCCTGTTGCCAGCCGAGGGCCAGCAGGGTGAGGACGTTCCGCCACTCGGCGGCCCGCTCCGGGGCCGCCTTCAGCAGCGCCGCCACTGCCGTCTGGGACAACTTCAGCGCGTTCAGCCGCTGGTCGATGGCCTGCGGCGTGGCGGACAGCCCCCGCGCCACCAGGGTGCCGACCGCCGCCAGGATTTCCTTCCCGCGGGTGGCGTCCTTGGTGAAACTGGCGTCGAGCCACGCCTGCCCGAGTTCGTCTTTCAACCGCGGGGCCAGTTCGACGGCGCGGAGCAGCGCCTCCTCCTTCTCCGCCGGCACCCCGTCGGGCACGGCGAGGACGGTCTGCACGGCGGCCCACGCCTTTTCCAGGTTGCCGGACTTGGACTCCTGGGCGTGCAGCGCGAGGAAGTGGCGGGCGAGCAGGTTGAGCGCCTCCACGTCGTTCGCCTGGGCGGCCTCGTCGGGGCCGGGGAGGAAGTCGCCGACGTGTTCCGGCAGGCCGGCGTCGGCCAGCAGTCGCGCCGCCTGCCGCTTCGTGAACACCGACTCACCGGCCGCCTTGGCGGTGTCGGCCCGGAGGCGGGCGACCGCCACTTCCGGCAGCGTCCCGCCGGCCACGGCCAGTTGCAGGATCGCGGCCAGGGCGGTGAGCCGCTCTTTCACCGCTTCGGGCGTGGCCGGGGTATCGCCCGTTGGGGCCGCCGCCGCCAAGCCGAACACGTCGTCGGCCGAGAAGACGTTTTTCTCGGGGAACGCCAGCCCCGCCGGGTTCACCACCATCATCTCGGCGGGTTGCCCCTCGACGACGACCCCGGTCGGCATCCCCGGCATCGGCGGCATCCGCAGGTTCTGGAGCAGTTGTTTGTACCCGGCCGCCGCTTCGTCCGTCGGCAGTGATCGCAGGTACGTCTTGACTCGGTCCCAGTTCCCCAGGGTCACGTCCTTCTGGAAGGCCGCGAGTTCCTTGCCGAGCGCCGCCGCCTTCGGGTCCGGGGCCTTGGCGGCGGGGTCTTTCGGCGGCGCGGCCTTTTTGGCCTCGGCTTTCGGTGCCCAGGCGGCCAGGATGCTCGACGGCCGACGGTCGAACGTGAGCGCCTTCAGCCGGGTCATCCGGGGGGACTCTTTCGGCTCGTCCTTCTTGGCGGTTTCCGGACCTTTCGGGCCGACCGGCGGGGCGGGCGGGTCGCCGACGAGGCGGGGTGGGGGCGCGGTCGGCAACTGGGCGGATGCCGCAGTCCCTACCGTCAGCGCGAGGAGGGTGAAGGCGAACCTCTTCTTCACGGGTGGGGCCTCGATCCGGGGGCAAGTAAGTCGTGGGAGGATGACGAAAGCCCGACATGAGGGACGGTGAGGACCGGCACTCATACGGGCTTCGGACTGGCGACGGGTCTTTCCACGCACCCGGTCGGGGTGTCCCGTCGTGGGTGCCGGGTGCCGATCTTCTCACCTCCCCTCGCTGAGCGGAGGTCGGTCGCGGCACGCGACCGGGAGGGGAGTCTGGTTTTGTTAGTTCGCCCGCCGCGCCAGCAAGGGGCGTGCGGCGCTGGGTGGGCCAGTCGCTCTCAGCCCCCGACGGCTGTTGGCCCCCCGCTCGTGCTTCGGGCTAACAAAACTCCCCTCCCGGCGGCTGCGCCGCCGACCTCCCCTCAACGAGGGGAGGTGAGTCGCGTTCCCCCCACGGCGGGGGTGAGACTCGGCGGGTTGGCGACGGCGTTAGTGCCCGCTGTCGTCGAGCGGCGGGGCACCGCCGGCGGTGCGGATGTCGTTGGACTTCGGCGGAATCTTCCCTTTCCCGGGGCGGCCGGACCGGCCGCTGTTACACCCCTGTCACTGCGACGGGAGGGGCAACCCCTGAAGGTCGGACAGTTCCAGCCGGGCGAGGCGGACGGACGACTCCAGATCCTGACGGTGTTTCGTGGCGGCGGCCGCGTCGCCCTGCTCGTCGGCCTGCTCGGCGAGCAACCGGTAGGTCTGCCGCGAGGACTCGATTTCCGGCTCCCACACGTCCCGCCCCTGCCCTTCGAGCCGCATCAGCCACGTCATGTAGTACTGGCTGTTGGCCTGCGCCGAGCGGGCGTCGGCCAGTTGAGTCGCGTCGGCGGCCGGATCGGCGGCCAACTCGTCCACCAGGTTCCGCAACTCGGAGTGGGCCTCCGGCAGTTGCTTGGCCAGCATCTGGGCCTTCGCCTTTTCCAGTCGGAGCGCCCGGCCGGCGGCGGCGCGGCCCTCCGGCAGGGCCTTCAGCGCGGCCGTGTACTCCTCGACGGCCGCGGCGTATTGTTCGGTGGCCGCGGCCGCCTCGGCGGCGCGGACGTGGCCGGCGGCGAGGTCGAGCTTCCGCCCGTCCACCCCCGGTCCGAACCAGTGGGCGACGGCGACGCCGACTCCGGCGATCAGCCACCCGGTCAACAGTAACACGCGAATCGCCATGAACTGCCCTCCCGACGTTAGGGGTTCTCGTCCGCCAGACCGCTCTACAATACCGCAGTCGCTCGGCGGTGGGAATCGGATTCCCGCCCGGTCGGCGGCCGGCGGCCGGGCTGCCAACCGGTGCCGAACGCCGCCAGCGCGGCCGGCAATAGCGCGACCACGGCCACCCCGGACCCGACGGCGAGCAGGGCGTACTCGCGGGCGGTCCACTTGTCGCCGCCCTTCGGCTGGGCCGTCTCATCGACGCGGGAGATCAACTCCGTCGTCAACTGCTTCTCGTTCCCGTCGTGGTAACTGCCGTTCAGCCGCGCCGCCACCTGCCGCAGCGTGGACACGTCTTGCCGGGTGGTGTGCCCGCCGAGCGACTTGCCCACCGTCGGGTTGCCGACGCCGACCAGCACCACGTTGTCGCCGACGGAAGCGGGCATCTTCGGCATCCCGGTGGCGGGGACGGTGTCGCCGTCCGTGACCACCATCAGCACCGCGCTGCCCGGCGGCCACGGCTTGGCGATCCGCGCCGCCTCCTTGATGCCGGCGAACAGGTCGGTCTCGCCCGACTTGAAGGCGTGCCGCATCGGCAACTCGGTGAGGATGTTGCGGATCACCTCGCGGTCGGTGGTGTCGAGGACGACCGGCTTGGCCTCGGCGGCCACCGCCACCACGGTGGTCTTGTACCGCTCGGCCTGCACCCGCTCGAAGAACGACTGGATCAGGTCGGCGGCGCGGGCCGCCCGCTTCTGCTTGCCGTCCGGCCCGGCGTCCTCCACTTCCATACTCCGCGACACGTCCAGCACGAGGACCAGGTGCCGATACTCGGACGCCTTGATCTCCCCCTGCTTGTGCGACATCGGCGGCAGCACCAGAAGCGCCGTCAGGCCCCACGCGGCGGCCGCCAGCGCGACGACCCGGACGACCGGGGCCACGGCGGCGACGGCGGGGCCGACCCGGCGGGGGCCGAACGCCAGCGGCGCGAGCCGCCGCACCCGCAGGTAGTGCAGGCACTCCGCCGCCGCCGCGACGAACGCCACCGCCGCCGCCGCGCCGAACGCGAGGGAGACGGCGTTCAGGCCGCCCGCCGTCGCGGCGGCGTCCAGGTTCGGCAGGGGGATTACCACGGGGTGTACCTCAGCCCGAGCAGCGCCAGGGCACCGGCGGCGAGCAACCCCGCGCCGACCAGGGCGAACGGCTCGTAGTAATCGACCGTCTCGGCAATGGTCGGCGTCAGCTTCGCCTGCTTCAGGGCGTCGATCCGCTTGAACACCGCCGGCAGCGCGTCGGGGTCGTCGGCGCGGAACGCCTCGCCGCCGGTCTGCCGGCACACGTTGACGACCTCCGCCTGCGGTTCCAACCCGCCGACGATGATGCAGAACACGGCCACCCGCTCGGCGTTCAACTCGCGGGCCAGGTCCTGGTCGCTGTCGAACAGGTCGAAGCTGATCCCGTCGGTGATCATGAGGATCATCTTGTCGCCCTCGTCCCGGCGGCGGAGTTCGGCCTTGCACCCGCGCAGCGCCTTGGCGATGGCGGTGCCGCCGAAACTGGGGGGCGCGACCTCCGGCCGCATGAACGGCGGCGAGCAGCGGATGGCCGAGGCGTCGGTGGTGAGGGGCACCCAGTGGACGAAGGCGTCGCCGAAGAAGGTCAGCCCGAAGGCGTCCCCCTTGCGGAAGTCGAGGAACTGGTCGATGGCCTTCATGGAAGCGTCGTACCGGGTGCCGTCGCCGAAGCCGGCGGTCATGCTGCCGGACACGTCCACCGCGAACTGGATGTTCGTGACCGACCGCTTCTGTTGTGGGGGTCCGTTCCGCTGCGGGCCGGCGAGGACGCACACGGCGACGGCGAGCAGCAGCGGCGGCAGCGACTCGGCGACCGCCAGCACCGCCCACAGCCACCACCCGGCCCGCCCGCGGCCGTGGTCGAGCGGCAGCACCACCCGGCGGGCCGGCACCAGCCACCGGTTCGCCCACACCCACCCCAGCAGCAGGGCGGGCACCACCAGGGCGATCAGCACCAGCGGGTGCGCGAACTGCGGGAGGACGAGGGGGATTTCCTTTTCCGTCACGCGGCACCTCCGGCGACATCCATCGCGTCCGGCGGCAGGCCGCGGTACGGGGCCAGGAGGGCGGCGGTGTCCACCGGCGCGGCCGGGCCGGGGCGGTGCAGCCACGCTTCCAGTTGGGCCAGCAGCGGGCCGGCGTCGGGGTGCGTGCGGAGGGATTCGACGGCCGCCCCCGGCTCCGCCGCTTCCAGCCGCAGCCGCTTCCGCCAGTACGCCAGCAGCGCCCGCTCCAGGTTCGCCAGCTCCGCCCGCGACAGGGTGCCCGCGACCGCCCCTTCGACCAGCGGGGCCAGCCGCTCGGCCAGTGACACCGGGCGGTCCGTCGCCTCGACCGCCGTCCGCCGGCGGGGGAAGAAGAACGAGCCGACCAGCAGGATCAGCCCGACCGCCCACACGGTGCCGACGACGATCACCAGCGTGCGGTAGCCGCCCAGCCGCGGGGCGGCCTCGATTTCCAGTTTGTTCGGCTGCACCTGGCCCGGCGGGAGCGTCGGGGTCACGGTCACGGGGATCGGCGGCAGGTCGGCGGCGGACGAGCCGTCCTTGCGGCGGAGGTATTGCCGGAGGTCGTGCGGGCCGGGGGCGCGACCGAAGTATTCCAGGTCGTACCGGAAGGCGGTGCCGTGCGGGTACACACGGCTCACCCGCAGCACCACGTCGGTGTCGCGATCGGTCCGCGGGACGGCTTCCAGTTCGGTGCCCGGCAGGACGACGCCCTCCAAGTTACCGGTCATACCGACGGTCGTGTCCGGTTGGGCGGCGACGGACAGGACGTGGAGACACGCGACCAGGGCAATCGCCCCGCCGAGGCGGAGGTCGGAACTCAGTCGCCGTCGTGTCATGTCCCACACCTTCCGTTCGGAGTTCGTTACCGCCGCCCGCGACCGACCCCGGCCCGGCGGGCCAGGAAGTTCCGCAACTCGGCGACGAACGGCCGGTCGGTGCGAAGCAACAGGTGATCGACGCCGGCCCGCTTCAGTTGCCGCGCCGTCTCGTCCGCGTCCACCCACCGCCGCGCCCCGCGGGTGACGAACACCCGGCCGGTCTCGGCCTCCCCGGCCCGCAGGAAGCCCGTCCCCGCGAGGCCGAGTTCGGCCGGGTCTTGCAACTGGATCACGGCCACGTCGTGCCGCTGCGCGAGCAGCTTCAGGGCGGGCACCGCGTCCGGGTCGTGCAGGTCGGTCAGCGCCAGCACCAGGCAGCGGTTCGGCAGCGTCGGGGCGAGTTCGGCCACCCGCCGGCCGACGGCCGTCCCCTCGTCGTACCGGAACCGGCGGAACTCGTGCAGCCACCGCATCACCGACGCCCGCGACAGGCTCGGCTCGTGCCGGATGTCTCGCCCGCCGACGCCGAGGATGCCGACCGGGCTGACGCGGTCCAGGGCGGCGAACGCCAGCCCGCCGGCGACGTGGACGGCGACCGCGTACTTGCTCTTCCGCGCCGACGTCACCGTCATCGAGGCGGAGGTGTCGAGCAGCAGGTAGCACGGCAGTTGCTTCGGCGCTTCGTACTCCTTGACGAACACCTTGCCGGTGCGGGCCGTCACCCGCCAGTCGATGGCCCGCACCGGGTCGCCCGGCTGGTACTGCCGGGACTGCGCGTACTCGATGCCGGACCCCAGGAACGGCGAGTGGTCGGTGCCGTAGTTGAGCGCGTCGGCGAGCCGCTTGACGGCAATGAAGAACTGCCGCGCGTTCAGGTGGTCGATGGCGTCGAGGGTGCCGTCCACGAGTCAACTCGCCGCCGGGTACGGGTTCTTCTTGCCGCGGGTCAGGTCGTGGAGGATCTCTTGCAGCACCCCCTCGCCAGTCTTGCCGTCGGCCAGCGCCTCGTAGGTGAGGCGGATGCGGTGCAGGATGACGTCCGGGGCGAGCGCGTAGAGGTCGTCGGGCACGACGTACCCACGGCCGCGGATGAGGGCGCGGGCCTTGGCCGCTTTCAGCAGCGAGATGCCGGCCCGCGGGCTGGCCCCGAGTTCCAGGTCCGGGTGATTCCGGGTGCGGGTGACGGCGTCGAGGACGTGCTCGACGAACGTGTCGCTGACGTGGATCGTGGACGCCGCTTCCATCGCCGCGACGAGGTCGTCGATGGTGCCGACCGGCCGGTCCTCGAGCACGTCGAACTCGGTCCGGGCGACCGCCCCGCCGCCGTCCCGCGTCACCCCCAGCGCCAGGTTCCGCTTCAGCACCTCCCGTTCCTCGTCAAGGGTCGGGTACTTCAGCCGGTGCCGGAGCATGAACCGGTCCAGTTGCGCCTCCGGCAACTCGAACGTGCCCGCCTGTTCGACCGGGTTCTGGGTGGCGATCACCAGGAACGGCGAGGGCAGCTTGAACGCCTCCCGGCCGATGGTCGCCTTCCGCTCCTGCATGGCCTCGAGCAGGGCCGACTGCACCTTCGGCGCGGCCCGGTTGATCTCGTCGGCCAGCAGCAAGTTGGTGAACACCGGCCCCTTGTTGACGCGGAACTCGTTGTTTCGCTGGTCCAGGATTTCCGACCCCAGGATGTCGGACGGCAGCAGGTCGATGGTGAACTGGATGCGGGCGAACTGGAGGTGGATGGACTTCGCCAGGCACGACACGAGCAGCGTCTTGGCCAGCCCCGGCACCCCTTCGAGGAGCAGGTGGCCGCTGGTCAGCAGCGCGATCAGGATGCGCTCCACGACCGCGTCTTGCCCGACCACGACGGTGCCGATGCGGGTGCGGACGCCGCTCAGGAAGGTGACGACCCGCTCCGGGGCCGCCGTGCCGTTCGGCGACTCGATGGCGTTGGCGTGTGAGACCGACATCCGTTCTCCCCGTGCGCGGTGCGAGCAAGTCACCGGCCGCGACGGCGGCCGTCGAAGTCGGGTGGCACGTGCCGCCGGACTGGGAGAGGTCGGGCGTTCGCGACAGCGAGCGATGATCCAACATGTCAGATATTCGCCCCGCTCGGAGTGGCAAGTCCCGGAGGCGAAGAATCCACGAGCTACGATTCCGAGACGCCCGCCGACGCAGGGCCATTCCGTTCAGACGAACACCCGTTCACGGTACGACCCTGTCGCCGATTCCACCGCGCCGCGGCCGGGGTTGACACTTGCCGGCGAGGGGCGTATTCGCGGCGGCCCAACCCGACCGGGAGCGCACGGACGCGCCGACGGCGGGTTCGACCGAGGATACGCCCGATGGCTCACGGACAGAGCAACCAGTGTCGGCGGGCCGGGTGGCTCGTCGCGGCGTGCGGCTTGGTGGCGGCGGTCGGCTGCCACGGCCCGGAAAAGGACGCCAGCCTCGACTCGGCGACCAAGCAGCGATTTCTGACGCCCGGCGACCCGCCGGGGGCGAAGCCCGGCACCAGGAACGCGGCCCTGGATCAGCGGTTCGACCGCGCCGTTCCGACCACCCTGCCGTCGCCGCAACTGTCGCCACAACTCACGGCGGCGAACGGGACGCCCGCCCCGAATCCGGCCCCGTCCGGCACCTTCGTCATGCCGACGCAGCCAACCAACGTGGCCACGTTCGGCGGCCCGCGACCGCCGGCCGACCCCGCGCCCCGCCCGCAACCGCCGGCCGAACCGGTGGTCCGCGCGGGCGGGATCGTGCCGCGGATGCCCGAGCCGCTGCCGTCGCCCGGTGAACCCGAAGCGTCCACCCATGTTCCGATTCCGTCGGGTGTGCTGCCGGTCGCCCCGCTCTCGACCGTCACGCCGGAGCCGGATTTCGCCCCACTGCCGTCGGTACTCCCACCGGTGTTACCGCCGGCCCCGCCCTCGGCCAACCCCACCGTCCCGCCGCTGCCCGAATACCGGGACTCCAAGTACCCGCCGCTGCCGTCGCCGACGGACCTGCCGCCGATCGTGAAGTGATTCCGCCGGGACCGCTCGCCCGCCGGTCCCATTTCGACTGGCCGTCGGCGGGGGATTCCGGCACAACAGCCCTCCGAACGTCCACCCGCCCGCCGAAGAGCCGCCGGTCATGGAAACCGCCCTATACGCCCTGTTGTCCCTCGTCCTCGGAGTGGCGGGGTTCCTGCTGTACTGCTTCCTGTATCTGCTCGTGTCGGCCCTGTTCCCCGGCCTGTTGCGGCCGGTGTGGTGGCTGTTCCTGCACGGCAGCAACCGGCTGCGGGTGTACCACCGGGAGCGGGTGCCGAAGACCGGGCCGGTTCTCATCGTCGCCAACCACGTCTGCTACATCGACTGGATGCTGCTGTGGGTGGCGTGCCCCCGCCGGTCGAACTTCGTCTCGTGGGCCGGGTATCAGAAGAACCCCATCCTGCGGTTTTTCCTGTGGGTGGCGCGGTCGCGGATGATCCACATCGACAGCCGGAACA
Organism: Gemmatales bacterium; assembly: GCA_038247725.1. Taxonomy (GTDB): domain Bacteria; phylum Planctomycetota; class Planctomycetia; order Gemmatales; family Gemmataceae; genus JALHQU01. The sequence continues at coordinate 7,089 of JBBRUO010000032.1, read as the reverse complement.
ACAGCCCGCACTCCATCGGGAAATCCCTGAAGGCCGTCGCCGCTCGGTTGGCCGCCGGCGAGGTGGTCGTCATGTTCCCGGAGGGGCGGCTCACCCGCAACGGGCAGATGCGGCCGTTCTTCCGGGGCATCGAGACGGTGTGCAAGTGGGCCAAGGTGCCGGTCGCCGTCCTCCCCGCCGCGACGTGGAACATCTGGGGCACGCTGCTGTCGCACAAGGGCGGCAAGATGCTGTGGCGGTGGCCGGAGGAGTTCCGCCGGCGGATCGCCGTCGGGTTCGGGCACCCGCTGCCGGGCACCAGTTCCGTGGCGGAAGTGCGGGCGGCGGTGGTCGAGACGCTGGCCGAGGTGGGCACCCTGCAAAGCGACTATGTGCCGCCGAGCCACGCCTTGTTCGTCCGCCGGGCGGCCAAGTGGCGGAACTTCGGCAAAGTGGCGTTCGTGGACGCCAGCAGCGGCACCGACCGCACGCTGACGTGGCCGAAGGGACTGGTCGGCGCGTGGTGTCTGGCCAAATACCTGAAGTCCCGCGTCGGATCGGGGCGGAACGTCGGCATCTGGCTGCCCACCGGGTTGGGGTCGGCGTTCGCCAACTTCGCCCTGGCCTTCCTGCGGAAGACGACCGTCAACCTGAACTACACCGCCGGGGCGGAGGCGGTGCGGTCGGCCGTGCGGCAGACGGACATGAAGGTAGTCATCACGGCGAAGCGATTCCTGGACCGGATGCCGCTCGACCTGCCCGACGACGTGCAACGGATTTACCTGGAGGACGCGCTCGCCGCCATCCCCGGCCGGTGGAAACTGGTGCGGCTGCTGGCGGTGGTGCTGCTGCCCGGCTGGTTCCTCGACCGGGTCGTGCTGCGGTGCCGGGCGTTCAAACTGGACGACCCGCTCACCATCATCTTCAGCAGCGGTAGCACCGGCGAGCCGAAGGGCGTCACCCTCAGCGCGCGGAACATCGCCGCCAACGGCGACTCGTTCCAGAAGGGGGTGAACTTCACCACCGCCGACCGCATGCTCTGCACCCTGCCGAACTTCCACAGCTTCGGGTACACCGTCTGCTTGTGGGCACCGGCCGCCATCGGCATGATGAGCGTGTACTACCCGGACCCCCGCGCGGCGAAGGAGGTCGGCGAGTTGTGCAAGCGGTGGCGGTGTAGCATCGCGCTGGGCACGGCCACGTTCCTGCGGTTCTTCCTGCGGCGGTGCCAGCCGGACGACTTCGCCAGCGTGCGGCTGTACGTGTGCGGGGCGGAGAAGCTGCCGGTCAGTTTGGCCGAGGAGTTCCGCGCCAAGTTCGGTGTGCTGCCTTACGAGGGGTACGGCTGCACCGAGCTGTCGCCGGTGGTCAGCGCCAACCTGCCCGACCTGACGGTGAAAGGCGTCACGCAGGTGGCGAACAAGATGGGCACGGTCGGGCAGCCGCTGCCGGGCATCGCGGTGAAGGCGTTCGACCCGGACACGATGGCCGCCCTGCCGCCGGAGGCGGAAGGGGTGCTGTGCTGTATCGGCCCGAACGTGATGCTCGGCTACTGGCGGCAGCCGGAGAAGACGGCTGCGGTGATCCGCGACGGCTGGTACTCCACCGGCGACCGCGGGTTCGTGGACGGCGACGGGTTCATCCACATCACCGGCCGGCTGTCGCGGTTCGCCAAGATCGCCGGCGAGATGGTGCCGCTGGAGAAGGTCGAGGACGAGTTGCACATGGCGCTGGCGACGAACGGCGACCGGGCGGTGGCGGTGGCGGCGGTGTCCGACCCGAAGCGGGGCGAGCGGCTGCTCGTACTGCACCTGATAGAGTACGGCGACCGACTGCCGGCGGCGTTCGACGCGCTCCGCGCCGCCGGGCTGCCGAACCTCTGGATCCCCGACGTGCGGGACTGTCACGTCATCGTGGCGTTCCCGGTTCTGGGCAGCGGCAAGCTCGACCTGAGAGGGCTGGGCGACTTGGCGAAACTGATCGCGGGATGACGTGTGTTTCAGGTTTCGAGTTTCAGTTTTCAAGAAGGCAGCCCCTCAACGATCCGCCCCGTGTGCGTCCGGAATTGGCGCATACCGCCGTGGATAACTCAGGGTGTGAAACTCTGAAACTCGAAACCTGGAACTCGAACAGATGCCCTTCACCCCGATCCTCGCCACGCTGGGCTACGTCTTCACCCCGGAGCGGGACCGGGTGTTGCTCGTCCACCGGACCGCGCGGGGGGAGTCCGACCCGCACTACGGCAAGTGGAACGGCCTGGGCGGGAAGGTGGAAGTTGACGAGGACGTGGCCGCCGGGATGGTCCGCGAGTTGCGAGAGGAAGCGGGCATTGAGGCGACCGCCCTGCAACTGGCCGGCACCGTCTCGTGGCCCGGCTTCGGCAAACACGGCGAGGACTGGTTCGGGTTCGTCTTCCGCGTGTGGGCGTTCGCCGGCACCCCGGCCGCGTCGAACGACGAGGGCACCCTGGAGTGGGTGCCGCTCGACCGCGTGCCAGCGCTGCCGCTGTGGGAGGGCGACCGCCACTTCCTGCCACGGGTGTTCGACTTCGCCGCCCCGCCGTTCCACGGCGTGATGCCGTACCGGGACGGGACGCCGGTGTCGTGGCGGGTGTCCGACGTTCGCCCGTAATTCGCCTCCGGCACCGAACCGTGTACTAGGGTTTAAGGACGACGGACCCGCACCGCCCGAAAACGGAGGCCGGCGCGGGATCCGTCGCGGTTCCCCCCTATCGGACTCGGACCCGAGGCGTTGGTGGCGTCATCCCATCGCAACCCGGCGGCCCGCGTGTTCACCCCGGAAGCGGGGGCGGTGCCCTTTCCCGGCTACGAACTGCTCCGCCTCCGCGGCCGCGGCGGGTTCGCCACCGTGTGGGAGTCCAGCTCCCCGTCGGGCGAACTGATCGCGCTCAAGTTCATGTCCAGCCAGAGCGCCAGCATCGCGGCGAAGGAGATTCGCTCGCTGCAAGCGATCCAGGCGCTGGGCCACCCGAACCTGACCCGCATCCATCAGGTGTGGTCGATGCCGGGGCAGATCGTCATCGGCATGGAACTGGGCGACGCCTCGCTGTTCGACCTGATGATGCTGTACCACCACGACCTGGGCCAGCACATCGACACGCTGAAGCTGTTCGGGTTCATGTGCCAGGTGGCCCGGTCGCTGGACTTCCTGAACGCCCGCCAGCACACCGCCGAGGGGCGGCTGGTCGGCTACCAGCACGCCGACGTGAAGCCGAACAACCTGCTGCTGTTCGGGGACGTGGTGAAACTGGCCGACTACGGGCTGTCCGCGACCACCTCCGGCGGGAACACCCCCTGCCCCCGACAGGGGACGGCCGAATACGCCGCCCCGGAGGTGTTCCAGGGGTACCTGACCGAGTCCAGCGACCAGTTCAGTTTGGCGGTGACGTACTACCTGCTCCGCACCGGGGCGTTCCCGTACCCGCCGCCGCCGGCCCCCGGCGGGCCGAAGAAGAACTACGTGCGGCCCGCCCCGGATCTCACGCTGCTGCCGGAGCCGGAGCGGCCGGTGGTCGGCCGCGCCCTGTCGCCCATCCCGATCAACCGCTACCCCACGTGCGGGGACTTCGTCGCCGGCCTGATGACCGCCAGCGGGTTGGCCGTGCCCGACGGTCTGACGACCCGCCGCAGGGGGTTGTCCGGCGTCGTCCCGACTACCGTCGAAGCCACCGTCACCGTGCGGTAACTTGTTAGCCCGCCGCGCCAGCAAGGGGCCGACCACGATTGTGGAAACCCGGCGACCGCCAGGCCGGATGCGGACCTCGTACCCCATCGCCCACGCCCCTTGCTGGCGCGGCGGGCTAACAACTCCGGTCGTCCGCCCATGCTCCTCCCGTTCTTCGCCGCCGCGATGGTGGCCCCGGCCCGCCAGCTCACCTTCCGCCGGGTGGCCGTCGCCCACGTGCTGTTCCTGTTCGCGGTCGCGTGGCTGACGGCCGCGACCGGCACCGCCCACGGCCTCGCCACCTTCGGCTACGTCCTGCTGTCCCTGGCGATGGTCGAAGCGGCGGCGCTGGTCGGCTGGCGGCTCGCCCAACTGCCGAAGAGCCAGGCGCTTGAGTTCCTGCTGGTGTCGCCGGTGCGGCCGGTGCGGCTGTTTTTGGCCGAAGCGGTGGTCGGGCTGAGCCGGTTCGCCCTGGTGTGGCTCGGCGGGCTGCCGGTGTTCCTCGGACTGATGCTGAGCGGGGCCGTCGAGGCGCACGACCTGTTCCCGCTGATGGTGATGCCGGTCGTCTGGGGTGCGGCGGTCGCGCTGCTACTGACCGCCTTCGTGTACGAACCCGTGTGGGTGCGGCGGATCGGCGAGATGCTCGGCCTGGTCGGGGTGCTGGCGTACCTGACCGTCGGCGTGCTGGCCGGCGAGAACATCGTCGTCTGGCTGCGGCAACTGCCCCCGGCGGTCGGCCAGTTCCTGTTCGACGGGGTCATGTTCACCCACACCATGAACCCGTTCGGCGTGGTCCGCTACTGGTTCGGCCCGGACTGCGTCGGGTGGATCGCGTGGGAGCGGGCCGGGTGGCTGACGGCCGCCGGTGGGCTGCTGCTCCTGCTCACGCTGCTCCGCGCCGCGTTCCGGTTGAAGGGGCACTTCCACGACCGGCATTACAAGCCGATCTCGTCCGCCCGCGCGTCGCAGGCCGAACGGATCGGCGACCGGCCGCTGTCGTGGTGGGCGGTGCGGCGGGTGATGGAGTTCAGCGGGCGAATCAACCTGTGGCTGGCCGGCGGGTTCTCGGCCATGTTCGCCGTGTACGTCGTCGCCGGGGACGACTGGCCGGCGTGGATGGGGAAGCTGGTGTTCCAAATCTTCGAGCAGTGGGGCGGGCCGGCGGGGGTGGCCACGGCCATGTGCGTGATGGCGGCGGTGCCGGCGGTGTTCCAGTACGGGCTGTGGGACAACACCGTCCCGGATCGCTGCAAGCGGCTGGAACTGCTCCTGCTGACGGACCTGCAAGGGGTGGACTACTGGCACGCCTCGCTGGCGTCGGCGTGGCGGCGGGGCCGGGGGTATCTGTTCATCGCGGCGATGCTGTGGGTGGCGATGGGGGTTGGCGGGCGGGCGAGCTGGGCGTGCGTCGTCGCGGCGGCGGTCGGCGGGGTGGCGTTCTGGGCGTTCGGGTTCGCCGTCGGCTTCCGCGCCTTCGCCAGCGGGAATCAGACGAGCGGCCTGTCGTCGGTGATCGTCCTCGGCCTGCCGCTGCTGGTGTGGGGCCTCCTGAAGGCGAACCAGCCGGACCTCGCGGGGCTGGTCCCGACGGGGTTGAGTTACCTGCCGGTGAGCGGGCACCTCGGCTGGGGGTGGGCGGTCGGGCTGCTCGGCACCCTGTCTGTCACCGGCTGGCTGACGTGGCAAGGGCTGGCGAAGTGTGACCCGGACTTGCGCCGCTGGTACGACGCCAACCAGGGCCGCCGCGCCGAGGCGTGACGCGGCTCACGCGGTGGCCGCCGCGCCCGTCTTCTTCCGCGGTTGCGGCCGCGACTTCCACCGGCGGTGCAGCCAGAAGTACTGCTCCGGGTGGCGGCGGATGAGCCGGGCCAGCGCGTCGTGATACCGCTGAGTGATAGCCGTCACCGCGTCCGACCGGTCGGCGTACTCGCGGGGGTCGATGGCGTCCTCGCAGTGGATGTGAAAGTAGAAGCGGTCGTCGATCCGCGGCACCCCGACGACGACCATCACCGCGTCGAACTGCAGCGCCATGAGCGCCACCGCCTTGTGCGCCGAGGCCGGACGGTGGAAGAAGTCCACGAACACCCCCCGCGGCCCGGCGTCCTGGTCGCCCAGCGTCGCCACCTTGCCGCCGGCCTGAAGGACGCCGGCCAGTCGGTCGAACTCGTCCTTCTTGGCGATGGTGGTCTGGCCCGTCCGCTCGCGGAAGTGCTTCAGGAACCGCTCCAGGCGCGGGTTATCGAGCACGCGGGCGATGGCGTAGCTGCGGAACCCGAACACCCCCATCGCGAACCCGGCCAGCTCCCAGTTGCCGAAGTGGGCGGTGACGATGAGCGTCGGGCGGGGGCTGAGGAGGGCGTCGAGGACGGCCTTCCCGCCGACCATCCGGCCGTACCGCCGCCACGTATAGATGTGGAACTTCCGCGGCAGCAGCACCATCTCGACGACCTGCCGCAGGCAGTGCCGGTAGCACCCCCGCACCAGCCGGTCGATCTCCGCCGGCGACATCTCCGGGAACGCGAAGGTGAGGTTCTCGGCGGCCACTTCGCGGTGCCGCTTGTCGATGAGGTACGCCACCTTCGCCAGCCCGTCGGCCAGGGCGAACGCCAGCCGCATTGGCATCGCCTGGATGACGCACACCGCCACCCGCACGGCCAGGTACACCGCGTAATCCGCCGCCGCGCTCCGTCGCTTCGTGCTCATGCCGGGGATGATACGGCCGACCCGCGACGGTACAATGCGGGGATCGGCCGCCAAGGGGAGCCGCGCCTGACCACCACCGTGTCGCCGCTCACCGGACTGTCGCTGGGGAGCCGAATCTCTTCAATCGCCCGATACCCGCCCGGCGTCCACAACATCGTCTCGACCGCGACGCAGCCGTTGCCCCAGAGCACGCACTTGTCGATGCTTTGGGGTGAACAAAGTCCTGCCGCAACTGTTTCACCTGCCCCTGCGACACCTTCAGATCAGCCAACTTCGGTCGCGTCGCGGACGTGCTGTTTATGGCCTGCTTCTTGGAGGCCCGCCGCAACTCGTCCGCCTTCGTGAACAGCTTCCCAGGCTGGAGGCCTGGGCTATAGGAGACAGCCCTTCGGGCTAAAGGCGTGAGGTCGGGTGGATGGCAATCCGAATCGCTCCGTTCGCGGGCCGCGCCTCAATCATTACTCCTTGCTCAGCGTCTCATCCAGATTGAAGATCAGCAAACACACCTGTGTGAAGGCCGCGTGTTCGGTGGCATCCAACTTGTCGTGGCGTTTGGATTCGCCCACCGAAAGCAACTCCGTCGCGGCTTGCGGCTTTTCGGCGTATTGCTTTCGCAAGCGGGTTAAACTCCCCAATAGCACCTTCTCCTCGGCGGGCGTCGGGACGCGCGCCAGCACTCGGCGGAAGGCCAGCGTCAGCCTCTCGGCGTCGGTCTGGTCC
>JBBRUO010000031.1:0-20180 GCA_038247725.1 Gemmatales bacterium | reverse complement strand
TGCGCCTAACTCGGAACGTGATATGGTACGCACGTATAGTCAAGTTGGGAGGCCGTGTCGGTTGTGCCAATTTTTCTTAATTTCGGCTTGAAATGCAAAACGTCACCCAAGTATACTCCTATACCGGTGAATTCACACCGGAGAAGACTACACCAGGAGTTGACTGGATGTCTCTGTTCAGCAAGATGTTCAGGGGGGGGGCGAACGTAACGGGCTTACGAACACCTCGCTCCGCTGGAAACTCGCCTTGGAGACCTTAGACGGTCGGATCGTTCCGGATGCCTCGTCGGTGGTGGTACCTGAAATCACCCCGCCGGATCAATCGCCAGTCTCCGAGCAGCAAGTGACCGATGTTGCGGTGATCCCTCAAGTCGATGTCGCCGGGAACGCCACTGGAGTTGCGATCATCTTGGAGAAGGCCGGGAACGTATACGTTGTCAGCTTCTACGACACTTACTTGAACTCCTTCTACACTGGGACCGATTCACTCGGCACGAGTCTGCAACTCGATGCCTCGCCTGAACTCGACCAACTCATCCAGTTCGCCGGTGGTATTGGGGATCGAACAACCCTCCAGTTCACTGATGCGAATGGGCAACTGGTGCCCAACCCGTTGTCGAACAGCGGTCTCCCGCCCATGCTGGCTCAACTTCCGGGTCAACTCCCCGGTGCCCCCGCGAGTGCCCCGGCTATTCTGGTTATCCCTGGCTTTCTTCAGCAACCGAACACCCCGATTCAGTGGTATCAGGCGCCGTCTGGTCAGATCTACATGGGGCAACAACCTCAGACTATCGCCCCGCCGGTGGGGCTGCCTCCACTCGTGATGCCCAACCAACCCATCGCCCAGCAGTATCGTCTCGGACAAAATCTGCCGATCATTCGCAACATCCTCTTCCCGCCCCAGCCCCAACGGTTCATCCAGTTCGGCAACGGTGGTGTTTGGATTCGCACGCGTTAAGAAGTAGTTCAGAAGAAGAACTTGCGCTGCCCGCACGAATGCGGGCAGCGAACCAACACCACAGCGAGAGAGGACACGGAATGCCCCTCATCACTCGATGCTTCGTCGTCGGACTGTTGGCGGCAACGTCCGCGCTTTCCACGGCCGCGGAACCGGAGAAATCCTCGCCCATTGGACCGATTTCACTCGCGGATGTCCTCGTCGGTAAGGGGTATCAGCGCCTGCCGTTGCAGGTGGTGTCGGAGCAGGACTCATCCTTTCTCGTTACCCTCTCTTGCGGCAAGAAACCGCTCAAACTGGTTGTGGACACCGGTTCCACCGTCACGTTGCTGGACACGACCACGGCCAAGCGGTTGGGGGTGAAGCCCGGCCCCGACCCACGAGGCAAGGCCCTCACACTCCGTGGTGAGTTGACCATCGAACTGGCCGTGGTGTCCGACCTCCGATTCGGCGAGTTGACGTTGCCGGCGTTCGGAATCTACATCGCCGATCTGTCCGCCAGTCGTCCTCCGCAGGAACCGGACACGGAGAAGCCCGACGGGATCCTCGGACAAGACTTCCTCGCCCATTTGTCCGCCGTGATCGACTACGACGCGCCCGCGCTGTACGTCATCTCGCCACTCGACAAAGAGTGGCCCAAGTTGCGAGGGGATTGGGTTTGCGTTGCCGGCGTTCGAGACGGTAAGCCGCTCGAAGGTGCCGACCAGTGGCGATTCCACTTCGAAGAGACCGGGAAGGCACGCATCACCCAAGCGAAGAGGGGAACTGACACGCCGTTGTCGGTGGGTGTCATGGCCTTCGGGAGAACGGATCGCGTCATGACCGTCGCGCGGAGCAGAACGGCCAAGCCCGCACCACTCCCGTTCGAGCAAGAGGCGATTTGGATGCAGTATGCGATTCGGGGTGACACGCTGAAAGTGGCGTTCCTTCTTCACCCGAAGGATACACCCGTCTTGACCGACCGCTTGCCGGCGACCATCGCATCGAAAGCCGGGTCGGGAGTTGTCGTGTTGGAATTCATCCACAAGTCGAAGTCGCCGGAGAAGAAGTGACTACCCGCCGAGACGACAGAGTTGTCGTCTCGGCGGCCGTCCCGGTCTCGCTTGCAGTTCGGCGATCCACGGTCACTTCGTCACGGTCGCGGACACCGGGACGATGACCGACTTCATCTCCGGGCAGTCGGTGACGATCTCGATGTCGCGGGTGAACGCGCCGGGTTTCTCCGGCGTCAGTTCCAACTCGACGACGTGGCTCGACCGCGCGCCGTCGTAGATCACCTTGGCCGACACCTGCTTGTCGCCGGCCTTCACTTGCAGGATCTTGAACGGCGACAGCCCGTTCACCGTGATCCGCGGGCGGGGGCCGACGGCCGGGCCGGCGGGTACGTCGCCCAGCTTCAGTTCGCCCGGCTCGACGGCCAGCGGCGGCACCACGTTCACGGTGACCGGGATGCGGAAGCTCTCCAGGCCTGGGGTGCCCGACTTCAGGTGAATGTCCGACATCCAGTTGCCGGCCGGGCACTCCGGGCTGACGGTGGCGGTCACCTCGTAGGCGGTGCGGCCGAACGGCCCCTTCACGGCCTTGAACTCGGCGGTGACGAACTTGCCCGTGCTCTTCGCTTCAGTCACCTGCCAAACGGTATTGCCGAACAGGGTGACGGTCAGCGTGGCGGTGCCGCTCGCCCCTTTCTTCACGGTGCCCAAGGCGAACTGATCCGGGGACAGGGACAGGTCCTCCCGGCCGACGGTGGTGACGTCGATCTTGGTCTCGCGGAGCGGCTGGTTGGGGACGATGAACGGCACGTGGACCGACACCGTCTTGGTGACATTCCGCTGGTTCTGCGGGATCTTCTTGGTGTCCATGTACGTCGCCATGACGGTCTGCTCGCCGGGGGCCAGCTCGCCCTTGAGCACGCTCACCGACACGCACCCGCAGCCGATCCGTGGGGCACCGATCCGCACCGTTTCTTTCGTCGTGTTCTTGATCGGGAAGTAGTGGAGCAGCACCGGGCCAATGGACGACGGCCCGAAGTCCTTCGCCGTCTCCGGCATGAAGTCGGACGTTTGCCCGTACCCGGCGGTCGCCGCGACCGCTACCATCGTTACCGTCAGTAAATACCGCGTCATGATGACTCTCCCAGACCGGGCCGATCGTGGCCTCGTGCGATCGATTTCCGGTTTAATTTGTAATGTACCAAGGCTCGCGGGGGTCCTACATCAGGAAAACGCCCCGTTTCGTGACGCGAGGGCGTCCGTCGCCCCGCTCTCACCGGTGGGATTCCGCCGACCCCGTCAGCTCGCCCACACTCCCATCGCTCGTCCGTGGGCCGATGAATCTATCGGTGAGCGAGAACGCCCACCACCACTTGCGCGGCCCCGGCCGCCAAGATTGCCCGACTGGTGGCGGCGGCAGTTGCCCCCGTCGTCATGACGTCGTCAATCAGCAGAACCCGCATATCTGACAGTGGGCAAACCGGAGCGAATGCGCCGGCCACGTTCCGCAATCGTTCCGCACGACTCGTGCCAGTTTGTTTCGGCGTCGCCCGCTTTCGGCGAACGGCGAATGGCACCAGTGGAACCCGAAGGACGGCGGCCACCCCCCGCGCCACCGCTTCGGCCTGGTTAAACCCCCGACTCCACCGCCGTCGCCAGTGTAACGGCACCGGCACGAGTACACCCGCGCCGACCACTTCCAGTTCCGCCTGTCGCGCCGTCGCCCACACCCGGCCGAGCGTCTCCGCGATACCCTCGCCGCCGCGCTGCTTCGCGGTCAGGATCGCGTCGCGGAGCGCGCCGCCATACGGCCCCAAGCGGACGGCCGCGTCGAATGGAAACTTGTCTTCCCGGCATCGCGGGCAGCCGGCGGTGGTGTCGGTGTGCGGGCCAACCGTGCTGGAGCAACGGGGGCAGGTGGCGTGCGGGTCGGCGGTGATGGCGGCCAGGCACGCGGGGCAGAAGCAGTCGGGCGTCGGCTCTTCGGGAAGCGCGACGGCGCACAGGTAACACCGCCGAGGCCAAAACAGGTCCGAGACGGAGTAGGCCAGTTGGCGAATGGTTGTGGGAAGCGCGGGCATGACAGTGCCTCCCGTTCGGGTTCAGCAGTGGAGGTTTCGGAGGTTTTTCCAGACCTCACCCTCCGGCCCCCTCTCCATGATTGGAGAGGGGGTGTTCAAACTGAAAACGTCGCCGTGACACCGCGTTTCGGTTTTGGTTTTCCTGGGTGGTTCGGTTCCATCCGCCCGATGCCATTCCACCGATGTGGGTTGAACACCCCCTCTCCATTCATGGAGAGGGGGACGGGGGGGTAAGGTCTTCGCCACCGCCGCGAACCCCAAGACCGACCCCTGACAGGGCCGGGGGTGAAGTCTTCAATCCCGTTGTTTCCCGCACCCCCCTCACGCGGTCGCTTCCAGCCAGCGGACGACGGCGGTGTTGAACGCCTCCGGGGCTTCCAGGTTCGACAGGTGGCCGGCCGAGTACAGCACCTCCTCGGTCGCGTCCGGCAACTTCTCGACCATCGCGGCGGCCAGCGCCGGCGGGGTGATGGTGTCTTCGCTGCCGACGATCACCAGCGTCGGGAACTTGAACCCGCCCAGGCTCGCCATCGAATCCGGCCGGTCGCGAATTGCCTTCAGTGCCGCCGCCACGCCCGGCACCGACTGCGCCGACCCCATCTGCCGCACCTCCGCGACGACCTCCGGCCGGTGCTCGTGGGTGTATCGGCAGAGCATCGCCGGCAGCATCTTCTCGATCTGCGCGGCGGCCGAGTTCTCGGTCACGAACGCGATGGTCTCGTCCCGCTTCGCCTTCGTCTCGGCGGTGTCGGCGTCGCCGCGGGTGTCCGCGAGGATCAACCCCTTCACCCACTGCGGGTGGCGGCGGGCGAAGGCGAGGGCGACGTACCCGCCCATCGACAGGCCGCCGAACACCACCGGCCCGGCCACGCCGATGCCACCCAGCCAGGCGGTGAGGGTGTCGGCGAGGCCGTCCATCGTCCACCCGTCGGGCGGCAGTTCGCTGCCGCCGAACCCGCACACGTCGGGCGTCAGGACGCGGTGCGAGGCGGCCAGCGCCGCCCGCTGCGGTGCCCACATGTCGCGGCACAGGGGGAAGGCGTGGACGAGCACCAGCGGCGGGCCGGACCCGGTGTCGTCGTAGGCGAGGCGGCAGCCGGTCGTGGGGTCGGTCCAGGCGGTCATGGGAAAGTCCGGGTTTTTCGGAACGGGCCGTCCGCGATGGCAAAGCGGGGATCGGCCACCGGTATTCTATCGCGCGCGGGGCCTGACACACGAACCCGCTGGGAGTGTGCGTCGCGTTCGGGGCGAGCCGGTCTTTCACCTGCCCTCGTTACTGTTCTTCACCGTGCTGAGCCGGCTCAGCACTGGCGGTGCGAAGCCGGAGAATGACTGTCGGGCCTGGGTCCCCTCCGGGGACCATCGACCGCGACCTACCGCGCCACCCTCTTCCCTTCCCCCACTCGCGCGGTGGGTACCACGAGCCAGATGACGGCCACGCCGGTCGCGGCCAATCCGCCGATGACGCACTTCACCCACACCGGCAGCGCGGTGAACGCGATGCTGGCACTCACCACCGGGATGATGACACACGTCGAGAAAATCTTGATCGGCCGGCGGATGCCCCGGTGTTCCTCCCAATCGCGGATGAGCGTGCCGAAGAATGGCGACCGCTTCAGCCACCGCTCCAACCGCCGCGATGACCGGCTGAAGAAGTAACTGGCCAGCAGCACCCACGGCGTCGTCGGTAGCCCCGGCAGGACGGCCCCCAGGTACGCCACGCCGACGAAGAGCAGGCCGAGGGCGACGAACAGCAGCCGCTTCAACCCGGTGGCGCGCGGCGGGACGGGAGGGTCGGTCACGGGAGGCCGTTCGAGGTGGGACGGGGCGGGTGCTATCATGATGGGAACTGTACGTCATCGCGGCGCGTCGGATTGGACGTGAATCGGTTTCCCCGGCCGCGACCCCACTTCGAGCGCCCCGTCATGGCTCGCCCCTTCGCCCTGCTGCTCGCCGTTCTCGTCGCCGCCGGGTGCGGGAAGAAGAAGCTTGCCGACGACGCGCCCGGGCCCGCCTCTTCGGCCACCCCGGTCGCGCCCGCCCCGCCATCCCCGCCGACCGATGCGGCCCGGCAACTCCGGCTACTGAAGGTGAACCGCGCGGACGTCCAGCAGTCCGCCGCCGCCGCGCTCGCGGCACTCGCCGAAACCGACCCGACCGTGATCCCCGAACTGGTCAAACTGCTGGACGACAAGACCGGGTTGCCGGTCGGTCGGGGGACGATCGCCGGGCCGAACAGCGTCCGCGAGGCGGTGACCCTCACGCTGATGATGGCCGGGCCGACGGGCGAGGCGGCCGCCGTCGAGAAGGGGTTGCCGGTGCTGACGGCGGCGCTGAGCGACCCGAAAGCCGATGTGCGGTGCAACGCGGCGTCGGCCATCGGGCGGTTGGGGGCCAAGGCCGTGCCTGCCGTCGAGAAACTGTGGCCGCTGGCGTCCGAGCCGACCGCCCCCGTCCGCGAGGCGGCGCTGCGGGCGCTCATCGACATCGGCGACGTGTCACCCCTGCCGCTGTGCGAGCTGCTCGTCCACGCCGACGAGGGCGTGCGGGTGACGGCCGCCGAGAACCTGCGGTCCTTCAGCGGCATCCCGCCGGAGGCCGTGGACGACCTGGCGCAAGCCGCCGGGGACGAGAAACTCCGCGTCCGCCTCGCCGCCGCCGAGGCGCTGGGCACGCTGGGGCCGAAGGCCGCGCCCGCCGTCCCGGCGCTGTTGAAGGCGCTCGCCGCGTACTCGCCGACGGACAAGCTCGACCTCGACGAGTTCGCCTTCGCCGTACTGAACGCGGTCGCGGCCGTCGGCGAACCGGCCGTCCCCGCCGTGACCAAATCGCTCACCGACCCGAACCCGGTGATGCGGTTCCTGGGCGCGTACATGCTCGGCGAGATCGGCCCGCCGGCGAAGGCCGCCGCCGCCGCGTTGGAGAAATTGTTGGCGGATGAGATCGGCCTGATCGTCGCCGAAGCGGCCCGCGCGCTGGTCGCCGTCACCGGCTCCACGGAGAAGGTGGCCGGGTTGATCGAGGGGGCGTTGAAAAGCGACGACCCGGAGAACCGCGGCGCGGCGGTGGTGTGCGTCGGCCGCATGGGGCCGGCCGGCAAACCGTTCGCCGACACCGCGCTGACCCTGCTCGACGACCCGAACGCGCAGGTGCGGGCCTCCGCCCTGGACTACGTCGCCACCCTGGACGCGGCCACGGCGAAACCGGCCGTGCCGAAGGTGGCCGCGCTGCTCGCCGACGAGGACGCCGACACCCGCGTTCAAGCCGCGAACGTCCTGCTCGCCCTCGGCCGCGCCGCCGCGCCCGCCGCCGCCGCGCTGGCGAAAGCCGTTGCCGCCGACACCGACGAGCGGGTTCGCCTGATCGCCCTCGATGCCGTCGCGGCTCTGGGGCCGGAGGGAAAAGCGGCAGTGCCGGAGTTGGTGAAGGTGATCGCCGACGGGTCCGCGCCGTCCGGCGTGCGGCGTCGCGCCCTGGTCATCGCCCCGGCCCTGGCCCCGGCGGACGCGGCCCTGGCGACGGCGGTGACGGCGGCCCTCGGCGACAAATCCAAAGAGGTTCGCGGGGCCGCGTGCTTGGCGTTGCCAAAACTCACGGAGCCGCCGGCGGCCGCGATTCGCGTACTCGGCGACCTCGTCGCGACCGAGAAAGACTACTCCGGCCGCACCCTGGCCGTCCGGGGGGCGGCGGCACTCGGCCCCAAGGCCGCTTCGCTAACGGACGTGCTGACCAAAGCGGCGACATCAGACGTTCGCGGGTACGCGCACTGGGCGAAGATCGCGCTGGCGTGCGTCGAGGGGAACCCCGCCGCGGTCGCGACGATGATCCGGGACAGCCTGGCGAGCAAGTGGCCCACCGAGCGGAACGCGGCCCTCACCGCCCTCGGCGGGTTGGTGACCCCGACGGCCGCCGACGCCACCACTGTCATCGCCGCGAGCAAGGATCGGTCCGCCGCCACCCGCCACGCGGCGGCCGTGGTGCTGGGTCGCATTCCGGATTCGCCAGACGCCGTGACCCGACTGGCGGAGTTGTTGAAGGACGACGACACGGGCGTGACGCTGGCCGCCGTCGCCGGGCTGGAAGCGCTCGGCCCGACGGCGAAGGCCGCGAGCCGGGCGCTGAAGGAGTTGGCCAACGGCAAGGGCGACACCGCCCGCGCCGCCCGCACGGCCCTCCGCGCGGTGGCAGGGACGGGGGAGTGAGACACGAGCCTGCCGTGTGCGCGCCGTGGGGAGGTGGAGCGGGCCGGGCTTTCCAACTCCCCTCGTTGAGGGGAGGTCGCCGAGTGAAACTCGGCGGGAGGGGAGATTTCTTCTGCTTATTAACCCGCCACGCGAGCAAGGGACCAGCTCGCTCTGGGCCGGGAGCGACTGGCCAATCCGTTGCCCACGCCCCTTGCTCGCGCGGCGGGCGAACAAGAAAAACACCCCTCCCAGCGGCTGCGCCGCACGGCATACGATGGGACAGCGCAACGGATACGAACTCGACGCTCACCTCCGCTCGTGCGCCAAGAGCCACTCCTTCCGCCACAGGCCGCCGCCGTACCCGCCGAGGGTACCGTCCGCCGCGATCACCCGATGACACGGCACCGCGATGATGAGCCGGTTCCGCCCGTTCGCCGACCCGACCGCGCGGCACGCCAGCGGCTTCCCCACCCGCTCCGCCAGTTCGCGGTACGAGATCGTTTCGCCGAACGGGATCCGCCGCAGTTCGTCCCACACTTTTTGCTGAAACGACGTGCCGGCTTGCTCCATCGGCACCGTGAACGTCGTCAACTCGCCGGCCAAGTACGCCCGCATCTGCGCGACCGCGGGTTTCAGTTTCACCCGGTCGCGGACGAACTCCTGGGACGGCGGGGCGTCCACGCGGAGTCCCGTCAGGGCGTCGCCGTCGGTCGTGAACAGCAACTCGCCGAGCGGCGTGGCCAGGGTGTCGAAGTAGGTGACGGCGGACATAACCGGTACTCCGGGTGATATGAACCGGCGTGGAGGAGTAGACACGCAATACAAGCCCGTGGGGGAAATCCGAGCCGGGCCGTCACAGCCGGGCCGTCACGTTGTATCGGGGGTGTGAAGCGAATCCCAACCATCCCTCGGAGTCCTGTCATGACCCGCCTCCGCCGCCTCGCCCTGCTCGCCGCATTCGCCCTGTGTGGCACCACCGCCGCCAAGGATCCCTACGGCCCGTCGTGGAAGCGTCAAGACAAGGCCCGGCCGGACACCGTCGCCAAGACCGTGACCGCCCTCGGCTTGGGGGACTCCGGCGACCCCATCGGGGGCAGGGCGTCCAAGGTGGCTTTTCCCTTGGGTTTTCTGGGTTTTCGCACCGGAGGCGCGGGAGAAGTTCGCCGGGGGTGGAGCGAGCGAAGCGAGCGGAACCCCTGGAAACGGTTGCGGAAAACCGTGGCGTCCCGGAGGGACGACAGTCCGCCGCCCCTCCGGGGCTTGGGCATTCTCCCATGAAAACCGGGGGTTCCGCTCGCTCCACCCCCGGCTAACTGCTCCCGCACCTCCGGTGCGAAATCCGGGCCGAACACTCCGCTCAACGGGTTGGCACGACACCTTGGAAGCCCTGCCCCTTCAGGGTCGAAGTCCAAAGCCATCGAACACCCAGGCCTGGGCTTTAAGAGACAGCCCTTCGGGCTGAAGACCAACCTCGCATCGGCGGAGGGAGAATTCCTCCCGCCGAACGCCTTACCAAGATTGCATCCGTCGGCCGTTCCGGGCAGAATCCCACCAGTTCACCCGCCCCACCCCGGAAGCCACCGTCATGGCCGCACCCGCCGCCCGCGCCGCCGACCTCCGCCAGCAACTCGACCGCCACAACCACCTGTATTACGTCGAGGCCGCGCCGGTCCTCTCCGACCGCGAGTTCGACAAGCTGCTGAAGGAACTGCAAGACCTGGAGAAGAAGCACCCGGAATTGGTGACGCCGGACAGCCCGACGCAGCGGGTCGGCGGCGCGCCCATCCCCGGCTTCGTCAAGGTGAATCATCGCGTCCCGATGATGTCCATCGACAACAGTTACGACGCGGACGACGTGAAGAAGTTCGCCAGCGACGTGAAGAAGATGGCGGGCGCGGCCGACCCCACCTACACGGTGGAACTGAAGATCGACGGCGTCTCCATCTCCCTCGTATACGAAGACGGCATCCTGACAACCGCCGTCACGCGGGGCAACGGTGACACCGGCGACGACGTGACGCATAACGTCCGCACGATCGGCGGGGTGCCGCTCAGGTTGAACACCGACACGCCGCCGAAGTTGCTGGAAGTGCGCGGCGAAATCTACATGACACTCGCGGAGTTGGTCCGTATCAACGCCGAACAGGTGAAGAAAGGCGAGAGCCAGTACGCCAACACCCGCAACTTCACCGCCGGCACGCTGAAACTGCTCGACCCGAAGGAGGCGGCGAAGCGGAAGATGAACCTGTTCGCGTATGGCATCGGCGCGGCGGAAGGGGTCGAGTTCAAGACGCAGGAAAAGATTCTCGCCAAGTTGAGGGAGTTCGGCTTCCCCGTGAACCCGCACCACACCAGTTGCGCCAGTGTGGATGATATCATCAAGGTGTGCCAGGGGTGGGAGGAGAAGCGGCGCGATCTGCCGTATGAGACGGACGGCATGGTCATCAAGGTGAATGACCTTGCGCTGCGGCAGAAGTTGGGTGCGACCTCCAAGGTACCCCGGTGGGCGAAGGCGTACAAGTACGAGGCCGAGCAGGGGATCACGAAGCTGGTGTCGGTCGAATTCAGTATCGGCAAGTTCGGCGAGCTGACGCCGGTGGCGAACCTGGACGCGGTGCAATTGGCCGGCACCACCGTCCGCCGCGCGAGTATGCACAACGCCAGTTGGGTCGATAAGATGGACGTGCGGGTCGGCGACGCCGTGGTCGTTGAGAAGAAGGGAGAGATCATCCCACAGGTGGTGAGTGTCATCAAGGAGACGCGGACGGGGCAGGAGAACCCCCTGGAGTGGCCGACGGTCTGCCCGGTGTGCAAGGGGCCGGTGGAGAAAGAGGAGTCGGCCACGAGCTACGGCTACAACTGCATGAATACGGGCGTGTGTCCGGCGCAACTGGCGAAGCGGATCGAAGGCTATGCCCGCCGCGACCGCATGGATATTGACGGACTCGGCCGCGAAGTCTCCGTTCAACTCGTCGATTCCGGACTCGTGAAGTCCGTCACGGACCTGTTCCAGTTGACGAAGAAGCAACTGTTGGCGTTGGAGAAGTTCGCGGACACCAAGGCGCAAAAGCTGCTCGACGGCATCAACGCCAGTAAGGACCGCGGGCTGGCGCGGCTGCTCTCCGCGCTCACCATCTACATGGTGGGCGAGAGCATGGCGGAGGCGCTGGCCGAGGCGTTCCCGGACATCGACCTGATCCTCGCGGCGAAGCAGGAAGAACTGGCGGGGGTGAAGGGGTTCGGGCCGAAGCGGGCGAAGTTCGTGTCCGACTACTTCCACTCCGAGATCGGCGAGAAGTTGGTCGCGGAGTTGAAGGCGGCCGGCGTGAAGATGACGTACGACAAGAAGGCCGCGCCCGTCGGCGGGCTGCCGTTCACCGGGAAGACCATCGTCGTGACGGGCACGCTGGTGGGGTACGACCGCCACACCATCGAGACGCGGATCAAGGACCTGGGCGGCAAGCCGGGCAGCAGCGTCAGCAAGAAGACGGATTACGTCCTCGTCGGCGACAAGCCCGGCAGCAAGGCGGACAAGGCGAAGGAACTCGGCGTGACGGTGCTGACCGAGGCGGAGTTCGAGGCGCTGGCGGGCGAAAGTTGAGAGCCGTCACTTCGCCGTCGCCGCTTCCCGCTTGGCGAGCGCCTCGTTCACCGCCTTCTTGTACCGGCGCACCGCCCCGAACCACGGCTTGATCAGGTTGTAATACCCGATGTACCACAGCGCCGCGACGCCGTCCATCATGCCGATCTTCTTGCCCTCGTCGTACGCGCGGCCGTAGTACGAGATGGGCACCTCGTAGGTGCGGGCGCGGGTCTTGCACACCAGCGCCGTGATCTCCACCTCCATGCCGAACCCCTTGCTCGTCAGGTTCATCGGCTTGATGACTTCGGCGCGGAAGGCTTTATAACACGTCTCGATGTCGGACATGTTGCGGTTGGTCAGCATGTTCGACAGGAACGTCAGGAAGCAGTTGGCCAGGTAGTGGTAGAAGTACAGCACGCGGGCCGTTTTCCGCACCAGGAACCGGCTGCCGTACACCACGTCGGCTTGCCCGGCGAGGATCGGCCCGATCACCTCCGGGATTTCCGCCGGGTCGTACTCCAAATCCGCGTCCTGGATGATGATGATCTCGCCGGTGGCCAGCTCCAGCGCCCTCTTGATGGCGGCCGTCTTCCCCTTGTTCTTCGGCAACTGGTGGAAGTGGACCTTCGGGTGCCCGTCGGCGAACGCCCGCACCACCGCGGCGGTGTCGTCCTTCGACCCGTCGTCCACGACGACGACCTCCTTCACCACCGGGCCGAGGGCCAGCACCCGCGCGAGGATTTCGGCGACCGTCTTCTCCTCGTTGTAGACGGGGACGAGGACGGACAACTTGTCGGCGTGGTCGGACATCGGGCGCGGCTCGCGGGGCACGGGGAAAGGCGTCTGCGTCAAGGTAGGGAATGCCGTGTCGGCGCGGAGGGAGGCGGGGCGGTCGAGCGTCGTCACGGCGATCCCTCGGTGGGTGTCGGGATGTCGAAGCGGTTCCGGAGGACTTTGGCGGGCACGCCGGCCGCGATCACGTTCGGCGGTAGCGGCTTCGTCACCACCGAGCCGGCCCCGACGATGGTGCCGGCCCCGACGTCGGCCAACACCACGGCCGCGCTGCCGATCCACGCGCCGGCCCCGATCGTGACCATCGCGCGTTCGCCGCCCTGGTCGCGGATCGGCACCGTCGGGTCGTCGAAGAAGTGCGTCTGGCCGCCGCTGGGGATGTGGACCCCGGCCGCCAACAGCACGTCTTTTTCCAAGTGAACCCAGCCCAAATGGCAGCGCGGCCCGACGTACACGTTCTCGTCGATGACGGCCCCGGCCTGGCTGAACAGCGTGCCGAAGCCGACATCCGCCGAGCGGTGGCACCGCTTCAGCACGCACCCCAGGAACGCCCGGCGGAGGAACACGCCCGTTAGCCCCGGCAACCCGGCGAGCATCTGCGACGAGCCTTCCAGGGCGCGGTTCCGGCCGAGCAGCAGGCAGCCGACGGCGTACATCAGCAGCGCCGGCAGCACCAGCACCACGCACAGCCCGTGCAGGCCGAGTTTCACCGCGCCTTTGGCCCCGCTCATCCGCACACCTCGGCCGGCTCCTCGGCGGGTCGTCGCGCCGCGCGACCGACGGCGGGCGAACGGGTCGGCCCGACCGGTTCGGACGTGAGAATGTAGGACGGTCTCCGCTTCACTTCCGACAAGATTTTCACCAAGTACAGGCCCAAAATCGAGACGCAGCCGATTTGCAGGCCGGACAGGAGGAATGCGACCGCCAGCAGAACCGCCCACCCGCCGGTGAGCGCTCCGGCCGCAACCGCGACGGCGGTGCCCGCGCCCACCAGCACCAGCAGCCCGGCCAGCCAGCCCATCGCCCGCACCGGGAACGAGCTGAAGTTCATCAACCCGTTGACGGCGAGGCCGACCAACTTGCGGAACGTGTACTTCGCGGTGCCGGCGAACCGGGCGTCGCGCTCGTAGGCCACGCCGACTTGCCGGAAGCCGACGAACGACCGCAACCCGCGGACGAAGCGGTCGCACTCCGGCAGGCGGTTGAGGGCGTCCAGGGCGCGGCGGTCGAGCAGGCAGAAGTCGCCGGCGTCGAGCGGGATCGGCAAGTCGGAGACGCCGCGGAGGAGGCGATAGAAGGCGAAGTAGCCGAGCCGCTTCGCCAGCCCTTCCTTCCGTTTGGTGCGGACGGCGTACACCACGTCGAACCCCTCCCGCCACTTCTCGAGCAGGTCGGGGATGACTTCCGGCGGGTCTTGCAGATCGCCGTCGAGGGCCACCACCGCTTCGCCCCGCGCGTGGTCGAGGCCGGCGGTGAGCGCCGCCTGGTGGCCGAAGTTGCGGCTCAGGTGCAGTACCCGCACCCGGTCGTCGGCCTCGGCGAGGGCGTCCAGTCGGGCGGCGGTGCCGTCGGTGCTGCCGTCGTTGACGAGGACCAGTTCGTATTCCACACCGACGCCGGCGAGGGTGTCGGTCAGGCGGCGGTAAAGGGTGGGCAGGGTGTCGCGTTCGTCGAAGAGCGGAACCACCGCCGACACGGTGGGGGCGTTGGGCGGGGGCATGGCCGAATCCTGCGGCGGGCGTGCGCGGTCCATCGTGGGGGGATTGTGCGCCGAACCGCCGCCCGAACGCAAGGCCGAGTGCTGGGCGGGAGGAACAGGAAAGCAGAAAGCACTCACCACAGAGACACAGAGGCACAGAGAAAACAAGACGGAGGAGGTGAGTGTCTTCAAAACTCTCCTCCTCCGTCTTCTCGGTGTCTCCGTGCCTCTGTGGTTAGGTCGTCTCTGTCTGGATCACTTCTTCTTCGCGTCGCGGTCTTTGATGTCCGCGCCGGTCTGGCGGTCGTCGAGCAGGTGCTCGGCGAAGAAGTCCCACATGCGGTTAGTGAAGTACGGCTGGGCCGCGCCGAACCCGTGCCGCGCGCCGGGGATGATGAGCAGGTCGAACCGCTTGTTCGCCTTGATCAGCGCGTCCACCAGTCGCATGGTGTTCGCCGGGTGGACGTTGTTGTCGATTTCCCCGTGGACCAGCAGCAGGTGCCCTTTCAGGTTCGCCGCCAGCTCCGCGTTCGTCGGGATCTTGATGTCGAACCGCGTCTTGGGCGGCTCTTTCGTCTCCCCTTTCTTCTCCTCGCCTTTCTTCTCGTCGCCCTTCTTCACCTCTTGCTTCTTCGCCTCGGTGGCGGCCGTGCCCTTCTTGGCCTCGTCGAACTGCTTGACCAGCGCGCTCATTTTCGCCGTCAGCGCGTCGATGGTTTCCTGTTTCGCGTCCCCCTTGGCGAGCGCGTCCGACACTTCCTTCTGGAGCGCGGCGATCTGCTTCTTGATGTCGTCGATCGTGTCCGCCCACGGGGTGACGGGTCGCGGCGGGGGCAGCACTTCCGTCTCGGTCGGGCCGTCGTCCGGCGGGTTTTTCCGCTGGCCGGTGCCGCCGCGGCGGCCGGTGCCCGTGCCCTGGGTGGTGCCGTCCTTCTTCGCCTCGATCGGCACCTCCTTCAGCCCGTGGTACGTCTCGGACCAGTAGTTGTTGTAAATGTTGTTGTCGTGGTTGCCGGCGCTGGCGACGGCGGCCTTGAAGAACTCGTTGTACGGCGTCTGGAGCATGGCCGCGCCGGACATGAACCCGCCGCCGGAGTGCCCGTAGATGCCGACCCGGTCGATGTCGATCCACGGGTGCCGGGCGGCCAGCGCCTCGATGGCCGCTTTCTTGTCCACGAGGCCGTAGTCGCGGAGGTTGAAGTAGCCGTAGCTGTGGTACGCCTTGCTCCGCTCCGGGGTGCCGCCGCGGTGCCCGACCTGGATGACGATGAAGCCGAGCTGCGCCAGTTGCTGGTAACTGCTGTGCGCGCTGAACGTGTGCGTCACCCCTTCCTGTTGCGGGCCGGGGTACACGTACACGATGATCGGGTACTTCTTGGTGTCGTCGAAGTCGAACGGCCGCCACAGGTTGCCGTACAGGTCGGTCATGCCGTCGGCGGCCTTCACGGTGAAGCACGTCGGTCGCTTCCAGCCGGTCGTCTCCAGCCGCGCCGTGTCCGTCTTCTCCAGTTCCATCACCACTTGCCCCTTGTCGTCCCGCAGGACGGCGGCGGCGGGCAGATCCACCCGGCTGAACGTGTCCACGACGAACTGTTTGGACGGCGACAGGCTGGCCCGGTGGGTGGCGTCGCCGGGGGTCAGGTTGGTCAGGTCGCTGCCGTCGAAGCGGACGCGGTACAGGTGCGTGTAGTAGACGTTCTCGCCCGCCTCGCGGGCGTTGCCGAGGAAGTAGATGAGCCGGTTCTTGGCGTCCACGTCCACGAGGCGGCTGGCCCGCCACTCGCCGCCGGTGATCGGGTTCTTCAGCTTGCCGTCGCGGTCATACAGGTAGAAGTGCCCCCACCCGGACCGCTCCGACCACCAGATCACCTCGTCCGCGTCCTCGACGAGACGGGGCGACGACACTTCCAGGTATGCCGCCTCGAACCCCTCCGCGATCAGGCACTTCTCCTCCCCGGTCTTGACGTTCACCCGGCAGTACTCGTGGTTCCGGCGGAGGCGGTCCCGGCGGATGAACTCGATCTCGTCGGACGTCTTGCCGAACTTCACGTCGGTGAACGTCTCGTCCTTCCACTTCGGCTTCAGGCGGGTGAGCGTCTTGGCGGCGGCGTCGCCGACGTACACTTCGCCCTTGGAGATCGCCGGCTCGCCGGGCATCGAATAGAGGTACCGCTCGAGCGCCGGCCGCGGTTGGGCGATGGAATCGACGAGGAACAGTTCCTTCATCCCGCGGCGGTCGGTGCGGGTGACGGTGAACCGCTTGGAGTCCTTCGACCACGTCACCGGCGGGCGGGACTTCCGCTCGCTCGGCTGCGGCTTCTGCACCGTGCCGTCGCTCCGACTCCTCGACCCGCTGACACCGTAACCGTAGTCCTCCTCGCCGTCGGTCGTCAGTTGCTTGGCGTCCTTCTCCTTCCCGTCCTCGGCCAAGTACAGGTTGTACTTGAAGGCGTACAGGTACAACTTCTTGTCCGGCGAGTACGCCTTGTAGTCGCCGACCCCGCCCCGGCCGGGGAACCCCTTTTTGCCCTCGGTCTTGCCGTCGTCCTTCTTCTCCTCTTTCTTCACGTCCACCTTGTTCGTGTCCTTCACGTCATTTTCCTTCTTGTCATCCTTCTTCTTCTCGTCCTTCTTCTCCTCGTCTTTCTTCTGTTGCTCCCGCCGCTCGCGGAGGCGGTCGAAGTACTCTTGCCGTTCCTCGTCCGTCATGCGGTCGAGGATCTCCTGGGGGATCGGCGGCGGTTCGACGGCGGCGGTGCCGGCCTTCTTGAGCGTGCCCGCCGTCAGGTCGTACTCGTAGCGGGTCGTCCCGAAGACGAACTTCAGCGTCCCGCCGTCGTCGGTGACGGACGCGCCGCGGAGTTGGAAGGTGACGCCGTCGAGCGGCTTCTGCGCCAGTTCGGACAGTTGCGCCAGGAGCGTGGCGTGGTCGAACAGCGGCGTCTTCGTCTTCTTCGCCGGATCGACTTTCCAGTACTTCGTCCCGTCCGGGGTGCGGACGGCGTACCAGAACACGTCCGTCTTGCCGACGAACGCCGGCGACACGCTCGCGGTCTGGGCGTGCTGGTCGATGAACTCCTTGTCGAACTTCTTGGCCTGGGACCAGTTGGCCCCGACCACTTTCTCCCGCTCGGCGGCCGACGTGGCGGCGAGCGAACCGGCGACGGCCACGAGGGCGAGGACGAGGAAGAAACGAGGACGCGCGGGCATGATAACGAACCTCCGAGCGGGAACGGGCGGATGGGGATAAATTATGGAACGGCGGAATGTGAAGACACGGGGAATGGGCGATTCGGCAAGGGGGAAGACGCCGGCGGGTGGACCTGGGAGGCTGTCAGGGTCGGTATTGGCGGTATTCCTTGGGTTCCGACGGCCTCACCCCATGTCCCGGTCCGTCCAGTCCCGGAGAGAGGGCCGGGGGGTGAGGTCTTCCTCACTCGTCAACCGCGCCCTCTCACACCTGCTGTTCGGCCTTGGCGTGCCAGTCGTCCAGCAGTTGGCTAATTTTCTTGTACCCGAAGTCGATGTTGGCCAGTTCGGTGCCGAGTTCCACGGCGCGGGGCAGTTCGCCGTTCTCGGCCGACCCGGTGGCCAGTTGGTACAGCACCTCCTTGCGGGCCGGCTCCTCGGCCGGGGTGGTCAGCGCCAGCAGCGCCTCTTCGAAGTTCCGCTGGGCCAGTTTCCAGTTGTGCCGCTTGCGGAAGCAGATGCCCAGGTACATGGCCGCCCGCCCCTTCCACTTGTCGTCCCGGCGAGCCGCCTGCAACTCGGCGATGGCCTCGTCCAGCTTGTCCAGTTTCATCAGCCGCACGCCGAGTTCGACGCGGTGGCCGACGTCGGTGGGGAACCGCTCGGCCTTCAGGCGGAACACCTCGGCCTCGCGGGCGGCCACCTCTTTTTGCAACTTCGAGCGGATGCCCTTCAACTCCTCGGCCGTCGGCTCGTCGGCGAAATCGGTGTCGTCGGCCGGCCGCGCCGCCATCGCCTTCAGTCTGGCGTCGGTGCGGTCGAGGTTGTCGCGGAGCGGCAGGAGGTCGAGTTCGAGCAGTTCGGATTGCAGGCGGAAGTGCCCGCCGGTCGGCCCCATCCCCTGTTGCAGGACGGCCCGCGCCCGATCCGCCTGCCCGTGCCGGCGGTACACGGCGGACAGTTGGACGTACAACTCCGGCTCGGTCGGGTCGGCCTCGATCCGCTTGAGCAGGGCGGCCGCCTCCTTGCCCGCTTTGTCCTGCTTCTCCACCGCCCGCGCCTCCATCCGCCCGACCACCGGCGACTCCTTGCTGCCGCTGACCGACTCCTCGTACCCGCCGCGGGCGATGGTCTCGCTGGCGGCCAGGTCCTTCGCCTTGGTGGCCGCTTCCACGTCGCGGGGGTTTGCCTTCTGCACCAGTTGCCACAGGGCGATGGCCTTCTGGAAGTCGCCCCGCTTCTCGTACAGGCGGGCCAGCGCCCGGTTCAGGGTGGCGTCGCGGGGGTACTTCTGCCGCGCCTGGTCCAGCGTGAAGACGGCCAGGTCCAACGACCCCAGCGCCTCGAACGCCTCGGCCGCGTCCATCGACGTGCCCAGATCCCACGGGTTGCGGGCGAACACGTCCTCGGACGCCTCCAGCACCCGCAGGTAGTCGCGGGCGGCCTTCGCCCCCTTCACGCGGGCCTTGAACCGGGGGGTGGAAAAGAAGGCGAACCGGCTGCCCCGCAGGTTGTTCCCGTACTTGTCCTTCTGGCAGCGGCGGAGGGTCTGGCGGAAGAGGAAGTTGCCGGGGTCGAGGCGGCAGCAGGTGCGGAGCAGTTGAATGGCGTAGTCGTAGTTGCCGGTCTGGATGACTTGCCGCGCGCGGTCGAACGTCTCGACGGTCACCCGCCGCTGTTCCGCCGTCGGCGTCGGCAGGGATTGGCTGCTCCGGTCGGCCATGAGACGGTCCTGGGGTGGGTGGCACGGTGTCGCGGGTTAGTTATACCAGAACTGTGCGGTCGGAGGAATGACTGAGCGACCGAACGACCCGCCGGTTCCCCTTGCCCGACCTCGGCCGGGGACTTATCTTGTGGGAGTTGGACGCCCGGCCAAGTGGCGGAATGGCAGACGCACTCGACTCAAAATCGAGCGCCGAAAGGTGTGTGGGTTCGAGTCCCACCTTGGCCACCTGAACGGTTTGACAGTATCGATCAGAATCGGACACGAACGGCCGTAACCCTTTTCTTTCAAGGGCTTGCGGTCGTTCTGTCGTTTCCTGCCCCCTCCCGTCCGCTCGTGACTGCACCGGATTCTGCACCACAACTGCACCGCTTTCTGCACCGCCCCTCACGGCCTTCTCGAAGTCGGTGTCGAGGGTTTGCAGGTAGTGGCCGAGGGCGATCTTCGGCGTGTTGCCGATCCACGCCGTGACGACGTGGATCGGGTGGTCCTGCATCAGGTCCGTCTCGCAACTGGCCCGCAGCGCTTGGAACAGCCTCGGCCACGCGGTCAGGCCGGCCCGCCGGACGATCTTCTCGAACATCGTCCGCAGGTTCGTGTTCACCCACCCACCCGGCTTCTGAGCGGTCGCGCGGTAGGCGTCCCCTTGCTTCCCGCCGACGACGTACACTTCACCTTGGGGGGCGAGTCGTCGTGCTTCTTCGAGGAACGGTCGGAGGCGGCCGAAGATCGGACAGACGCGGTACTCCTTCCCCTCGATGTGTTCCGTCTTCGGCGACGCGACGGTCATCCGCCCGGACGCCAAGTCCACGTTTTCCCACCTCAAACTGAGAACTTCCGACGGGCACCGCAACCCGCCGTAGCGGGCCAGGGCGATGATCGTCCGCCAGATCGGCCGGCTCACGGCGAGCATCTTCTCGGTGTCGGCCGCGCCGACGTACTGCCGCCGCTCGACCGGGTTGGCGTTCTTGCTCCGCAC